>CAMKAE010000139.1 GCA_946410395.1 uncultured Clostridia bacterium | reverse complement strand
TTTTTTCGCTGCGCGGATTTTGACATTCCCGGAGGCCTCTGCTATAATGGACCCGGCAAAGCATATCCGGACGACAAAGGAGCGAGCGGCATGGATCTTGGCGTGAATCTTTTCGGCGTACTCTCCCACAGCCCCCTGCCGGAGGCGGAGACCCTGCAGCGGCTGCGGGACATCGGCTACACCCACATCGAGCCCTGTCTGGCCCTGGACCCCATTCCGGGGATGGAGCGGGTGTTCTGGTCCGTCTCCCATTTCAGCGTGCTCCTGCCGGTGATCCGGCAGATCGGCCTGCAAGTCCCCTCGGCGCACCTGCTGGGCGGGAACCTGAATGCCCGGAGTGAAGCGCTGTGCCGTCTGGCCCGGGAGGCCGGCATCCGGGCTTATGTGGTCAAGACCCCGCAGGAGGCGGACGACTGCGCCCTGCAGCAGGCCGCCATGACCTACCTCACCCTGGCGGATACCCTGGCTGAGGCGGGCGTGAAGCTGCTGCTGCACAACGAGGCGGCGGACATCCGCGCCCGGAGCCACGGCAAGACCGTCTGCGAGCGCCTGGCGGACCTGTGCCAGGGCCGGGTAGGCCTGCAGGCGGACGTGGGCTGGGCCATGGCCGGCGGCGAGGACCCCGTGTCCTTCCTGTACCGGAACCGGAACGCGGTCTTCTCCCTGCACTACAAGGATTTCGACGCGGCGGGGAACCCCGTGAAAATTGGCACCGGCTGCCTGCCTCTGGCGGCGTGCTTCCGCTTTGCCCGGGGCCGCGGCATCCCGCAGCTGGTTGACCAGGACACGTTTGACGGCGAGCTGTTCGCCGAGCTGGCGGACATCCGGCAGCGCATCGCCGGGCTCACCGCGGACCGCGCCGGCAGCGTCAGCTACCTGAACGTCATGGACACCCAGACCGGCGAGGCGCGGGTGCTGGCCCGCTTTGACCGGGTCATCGAGGCGCCCAACTGGCACCCGCAGACCGGCGAGCTGATCTACAACGCCGACGGTCTCCTCTACGCCTGGAAGGACGGGCGGGAGCGCCTGATCCCCACCGGGGCATGCAACCAGTGCAACAACGACCACGTGCTCTCCCCCGCCGGAGACGCGGTGGCCGTCAGCCACATGACCTTTGAGGAGGGCTTCTCCTCCCGGGTCTACATCGTGCCCTTCGCCACCGGCGAGCCCCGCCTGGTGACGCCCAACTCCCCGAGCTTCCTCCACGGCTGGTCCCCGGACGGCGAGGAGCTGGCCTACTGCGCCTTCCGCGAGCACGGCGGGAAGCGCGAGGTGGACATCTACACCATTCCAGCGGCGGGCGGCGAGGAAAAGCGGCTCACCTTCGGCGGCTTCAACGACGGGCCGGAGTACAGCCCCGACGGCCGGCACATCTGGTTCAACTCCACCCGGTCGGGCCTGATGCAGGTGTGGCGGATGAACCGGGACGGCAGCGAGCCGATGCAGATGACGCGGGGCGAGGAGAACTTCTGGTTCGGCCACGTGTCGCCCGACGGGCAGAAGGTGGCGTGTATCGCCTACCGCAAGGGCCACCTCGACCCGGCGGAGCACCTGCCGGACATGCAGGTCTCCCTGTGGCTGATGAACCGCGACGGCACGAACCTGCGCCGGATCCTCTCCTTCTTCGGCGGCCAGGGCAGCATCAACGTCAACTCCTGGGCCCCGGACAGCCGTCATTTCGCCTTCGTCAGCTATGAGCCCGCCGAAGGTGCCTGTTGATGTTTCCGCAAAAATCGTGTAGAATGGGAACCGAAATCAAAACACATTCATAAGGAGGAAAAATACATGGCAGTCAATCTGAAAAAAGGCCAGAAAGTCGATCTGACCAAGGGCAATCCCGGGCTGAAGCGGATCATGGTCGGCCTGGGCTGGGACGTGAACCGCTATGACACCGGCGCGGAGTTTGACCTGGACGCCTCCGCGTTCCTGCTCGGACCTAACGGCCGTGTGACCGCCGACAGTGACTTTGTCTTCTACGGCAACGCCAGTCATCCCTCCGGCAGCGTGGTCTACGGCGGCGACAACCGCACCGGCGAGGGCGAGGGCGACGACGAGACCATCTGTGTGGATCTGACTGCCGTGCCCGCCGGCATCGACCGCATCGCCTTCACCGTGTCCATCTACGAGGCCGCGGAGCGCGGGCAGAACTTCGGCCAGGTGGCCAGCGCCTATGTCCGCCTCGTGGACGAGAGCAGCGGCCAGGAGCTGCTGCGCTACGACCTGGAGGAGGACTTCTCCATCGAGACCGCCGTGGTGGTCTGCGAAATCTACCGCCACAACGGCGAGTGGAAGTTCAACGCGATCGGCGGCGGCTACCAGGGCGGCCTGGAGGCCCTCTGCCGCGGCTACGGGGTCAACGTCTGAGCTCGAGCATTCAAAAAGCAGCCTGCGAAAGGCTGCTTTTTGAATACCGTCGCTTCGCTATGGCACAAAGAATCCCCGGATGTCCCGGAACGTCAGGAAGATCATCAGCCCGAAGAGCAGCACCATGCCCACCAGGTGCACGATGGCCTCCTTCTCCGGCGGCACGGGCTTGCCCCGGATGCCCTCGATGACCATGAACACCAGCCGGGAGCCGTCCAGCCCCGGAATGGGCAGCAGGTTCATAATGCCCAGGTTGACGGAGATCACGGCCAGCAGCTCGATGAAGGCGCCAAAACCGTACGTCCGGACTTCCTCGGAGATGATCTTCACCGTGCCCACGGGGCCCGACACCTGATCCAGGTTCTGCCCCCTGAACAGGCCGATCACCGCGTCGAAGATCGCCGTGCTGTAGTATCCGAAATACTTCCCTGCGTACCGAAAGCTTTCCCCCACGCTCAGCGCCCGCGTCTCGACCGCCGCCGCGGCGGGACGGTAGGTGATTCCGATCATGTAGCGCCTCTCGGGCTCATGGAAGGCCGGTGTCACCTCGACGGTCAGGGGTTCGCCGTCCCGGGTCACCGTGATCCGCAGCGGGTCGTCCCCTTCCTTCCAGGCGGCGATCCGGTCGCTGAAGGCCTTGTTGTAATCGGGGGTAAACATGCTGGTCACCCGGATGTCTTCCCCGTTGACGGCATCCACGAGGTCGCCGGCCTGCAGCCCGGCCTGCGCGGCGGCGCTGTTCTCCACGATGCTGTCGAGCACCGGCTGCACGGTCGGGATCTCCTTCACGCCGATGAGCATGTAGAAAAACAGCACCACCATGGCCAGGATGAAATTCATCCCCGGGCCCATCAGCACCGTGAGGAAGCGCTTCCAGAGCTTCTGCTTCGCCCAGCAGCGGGGGTCGTCCTTGCTGACCTGCTGCACGTCGTCCTCGCCCACAAAGGCGCAAAAGCCGCCCATGGGGATGGCCCGCAGGGAGTAGACGATGCCGGTCTTTTTGCTGGTCCGGCTCCAGAGCTTCGGGCCCATGCCGATGGCGAACTCCGTCACCGGAATGCCCGTGAGCCGGGCGGTCAGGTAGTGGCCGAATTCATGGATCGCGATCAGGATGCCCAGCAGCAGGATCGCCAGGAGCACATAAAGAAATGTGGTCATTGTACGCCTTTCATCCGCGCCGCGACTGCCTCCCGGGCGCGCCGGTCCGCCTCATAAATATCCTCGATGCTGTCCGCCGGCAGGCCGGGCAGGGCGGACAGGGCGTCCTCCACGAGGGTGAAGATGGCGCCGAAGGGGATCTCGTCCCGCAGGAAGGCGGCCACGGCGGCCTCGTTGGCCCCGTTGAGCACGGCGCAGGCCGCGCCGCCCGCCGCCAGGCATTCCCGGGCCAGGCGCAGGGACGGGAAGCGCGCCGGGTCCTCGGGCTCAAAGGTCAGGGAGGCGAGCCGGATCAGGTCCAGCCGCTCCCCGCCGGTGGCGATCCGCTCCGGGTACGCCATGGCGTAGGCGATGGGGACCCGCATGTCCGGCACCCCCAGCTGCGCCAGCACCGCGCCGTCGGCGAACTCCACCGCGGAGTGGACGATGCTCTGCGGATGCACCAGCACCCGGATTTTCTCCGCCGGCATGTCGAACAGCCAGCGGGCCTCCATGATCTCCAGCGCCTTGTTGAACATGGAGGCGGAGTCCACGGTGATCTTGGCGCCCATGCTCCAGTTGGGGTGGTTCAGGGCCTCGGCCCGGGTAGCCCGGTCGATGCGCTCCCGGGGCCAGGTACGGAAGGGCCCGCCGGAGGCCGTGAGCAGCAGGGAGACCGGCCGGTTTCCCGCCGCCCCCTGCAGGCACTGGAAGATGGCGCTGTGCTCCGAGTCCACCGGCAGCAGCGGCTTGCCCATCCGCCGCGCCAGGTCCGTCACCAGGTGGCCGCCGGTGACCAGCGCCTCCTTGTTGGCCAGCAGCACCTGCCGGCCGGCCTTGAGCGCGTCCAGCACCCCCGCCAGCCCCGCGATGCCCACGATGGACACGAGCACCATGTCCGCTGGCACCTCGGCCGCGGCGATGCGCAAGGCCTCCGGGCCGAAGGCAAAGCGGCAGAAGGCGAGGTCCTCCGGCACCCGCAGGCCCTCCGGCGGCGTCACCAGCCCCGCGAAGTCCGGCCGGAAGCGCCGCACCTGCTCAAAGAGCAGGTCCGCGTTGCGGTTGGCCGTCAGGGCCGTCACCCGGAAGCGGTCCGGGTGCAGGGCCGCCAGCTGCAGGCACTGGGTGCCGATGGAGCCGGTCGAACCGAGGATGGCAATGGTTTTCATGTGAATATGCCTCCTGCGTCAGCGCTTCCGCGTAAAGGTCATGATGACCGAGACCAGCAGGTAGATCACCGCGGGTCCCGCGAGGATCAGGGTCAGGAAGACGCCCATTCCGATGCCCATGCCCGAGACGCATCCGGCCGGGCCGAAGACCAGCAGCGTCACCGCCAGCAGCCAGACGATGGCGATGACGGACAGGGTGATGCGCGCCGGCCCGCCGCAGCCGCGCAGGGGTTCCCGGCTGCGCGCGCGCTCCATGCGGATCGTCGTCCGGACGCTGCGCTCGGCCCGGGCCGTCCGCTCCCGTTCCAGCTCCAGCTGACGCTTCATCTCCGCCTCGGCATGGGCGTGCCGGGCTTTTTCCAGCTCCATCTCGCGCCGGTGCTGCTCCTCCGCGTGCGCGCTGTCGAAGATGGCGCGCTCGATCTCGCTGTTCCCGGCAAAGCGTCCCCCGCAGTACGGGCACGCATAGAAGCCCGAAGCCGGGTCATAGTTCAGCGGCGCGCTGCAGTTTGGACAGTTTCTCGTCTCCATGCCTTCTCCTCAGCGGGGCAGATGCGCCTCGAACCAGTCGTACAGGTCCGCGTACACCTCGTCCCGGTTCAGCTCGTTGAGCACCTCATGCCGGTCCTCGGGATAGAGCTTCAGGGTCACGTCCCGCACGCCGGCTGCGCGGTAGAGGGCTTCCGCTTTCTTCACGCCCTCCCCCAGGTCGCCCACCGGATCCTGTCCGCCGGAGATCAGCAGCAGCGGCAGGTCCTTGGGCAGCTTTTCGGCGTTCTCAGGCTTTCCGTCGAACTGCACGGCCTCCAGCAGCCCCCGATAGCCGTTGAGCGTGAAGAGGAAGGTGCAGCGGGGCTCCTTGTAATACCATTTCACCACGGCAGTGTCCCGGGTGAGCCAGCTGCGCTCCGGCTGGGTGCCGGTGGCGTCGAACTGCTTGTAGGAGCCGCCGCCCGTGACCAGCTTCGACACGGAGGCGGAGCGGTAATGCCAGCCCCGGAAGAGCGCGATGGTTTTGCACAGCGCAAGCCCCATGGAAGCCGTGGCCGGCGGGACAAAGCCCGTCCCCATGATCACCGCGCCGGCGAGCCCTTCGCCGTGGAAGGCCAGGTACTTGCGCAGCAGGTAGGAGCCCATGGAATGGCCCAGCATGAAATAGGGCAGGTCCGGATACTGCCGCTGGGTCATGACCCGCACGGCATGCATGTCCTCCACGAGAACGCCGGAGGGGTTGTCCTTGGCGAAAAAGCCCCAGTCGTCCTTCGTGGTCACGGAATCCCCGTGGCCCAGGTGGTCATGGCCCACCGCCAGCACGCCCTTGCCATTCAGGTATTCCGCGAACCCGGCGTAGCGGTCGATGAACTCCACCATGCCGTGGGTCAGCTGCACGATATAGCGCGGCTCTCCCTCCGGGCGCCAGCGGACGCCGTGGATCTTCGTCTTTCCGTCCGCGGAGACAAAGCTGA
Organism: uncultured Clostridia bacterium; assembly: GCA_946410395.1. Taxonomy (GTDB): domain Bacteria; phylum Bacillota; class Clostridia; order Christensenellales; family Aristaeellaceae; genus RUG11272. Next base: position 27 of record CAMKAE010000139.1, on the reverse strand, counting down.
ATTCCTCGCGCATGGGGATGCCTCCTT
>CAMKAE010000138.1 GCA_946410395.1 uncultured Clostridia bacterium | reverse complement strand
TCACGCTGGCGGCGCACTGCATCAGCGTGCGGTGGCCCACCAGCTTTCTCATTTCAGCAATGTATCCCGTCATGGCGTTCGCCTCTCTGAGTGCGGGCGCTTTTTTCGTCCGCTTTCTTATAATCTCACCGCGCCCCGGCCTCTCCCGGCGTCCGGATGATCCACCGGTCGCACAGCGTCAGCAGCGCGGGCAGCAGCGTAAGCACCATCGCCACCGAGATCAGCGTCCCCCGGCACAGCAGCAGGCCGATGTCGGAGATGTAGAAGATGCTGCAGACCTTGCCGATGATGAAGCCGGCCATCGAGAGGATGATGCCCGAGGTCAGGACCGTGGGCAGGGCCCTGCCCATGGCCGCCGCCAGCGCCTCCCGGGACGCGCTGCCCGCCAGGCGCAGCGACCGGTACTGATCGCTGAGCAGGATGCCGTAGTCGATGGTCGCGCCCATCTGGATCGAGACGCAGATCAGGTAGGAGATGAAGAAGATCGGCCGGCCGATGGCAGCCGAGCTGCCCATGGTGATCCAGATCGCCCCCTCGATCACCAGCACCAGCAGCAGCGGCAGCTTCAGCGACCGGAAGGAGACGGACACCACCAGCAGGATCGCCAGAAAGGTGATGATGTTGACCTTCAGCAGGTCGCTGCGGAAGGCCTTCCCGATGTCGTAGGTGGACATGGGGATGCCCGTCAGGTAGAAATCCTCCTCGTACTGCTCGCCGGCGGCAGCCATCACCTGGTCGATCACCTCGGTCAGCTCGCGGTCCGCCGGGTTCACGTTCAGGTTGAGCAGCATGCGGTCATAGCGCTTGCCGTGGAAGGCCGCGTTCGCCTGCTCCAGGGCGGCTTGCAGCTCCGCGACCGTCTCGTCCCCCGCGGCCAGGTCCCCGGCCGCGGCCAGCAGCCGGTCCGCCCGGACAGGCTCGGGAAGGCCGTGGGTGATAAAGAACATGCCCACGGCAAGGCGGTTCAGGCCGGTGGCTTCCATGCCGGTGAGCGCGATCACGTCGTCAACCGTGAGGTATTCCAGCGCCTGCGCGCCGGTGGTCACCATCGCCGCGATGTCGCGCACGGCGGGCCGCCCGTCCACGGTGACGGCCTGCAGGCGCTCCACGAGCGCGCGCTGCGCCGCGTAGTCCTCATCCCCGCTGCCGCCGGGGATCAGCAGCACCAGCGGCATCGAGGACCCGAACACCTCGCTGATCCGCTGGCTCTCCCCCTGGCCGGACACGATGTCGCCCTCGGAGAAGGTATAGCGGTTCATGGTCTGCAGCACGGCGCCGGCCGCCACCAGCAGGATCAGCGCGGCGGCGACGGGCCTGCGGGCCCGCCAGATGCCCCGGGCCAGACGCTGCCCGCCAAAGCTGATAGGCCTGTGCCGGGTCCGCTGCAGCGGCTTCTGAAAGATCAGGGTCACGGCGGGCATCAGCAGGAAGACGCACAGCATGCTGATCAGGATGCCCTTGCTCAGCGCCAGGCCGATGTCAAAGCCGATCGTGAAGCTCATGAACAACAGGGAGAGCAGCCCCGCCACCGTGGTCAGCGCGCTGGACGCGATCCGCATGAAGCAGGACGCCAGCGCCTGCGTCATGGCCTCCTCCGGCGTCAGGCCTTCGTCGCAGAAGCCGTTGTAGGTGTGCAGCAGCATGATCGCGTAGTCGATGGACAGGGCCAGCTGCAGGATGGCGCTGACAGCAAAGGTGATGAAGGACACGTCCGGGAAGAGGAAATGCGTGCCCAGGTTGAGAATCACGGAGACGCCCAGCACCGACAGGATCAGCAGCGGCTCCAGCCAGGCGTGGGAGGTCAGCAGCAGCACCGCGACCACCACCGCAAGGGAGATGCCCATCACCAGCGGCATCTCGCGGCCCACGCTGTTCTGCACATCCATCTGCGCCGCCACGCTGCCGCCGACGGCATAGTCCCCGGTCTCCGGGAACATAGCCCGCAGCCGCTCCACCAGGGCCGCCGCGTCGCACTCGTTCAGCGTCAGGGTCACCAGCTGCAGGGTCTTTCCGTCCCGCCGCGCCACGTCCGTCTCGGGGCTGTGCGTGGCCGCCAGCACCTCCGGCAGGTCGTTCATGGCGCGGATCTTCTCCGAAAGCGCCTCGTCGGAGAGATCGGCAAACATGACCCGCAGCTGTTCGCTGCCGCCGAATTCCTCCTCCATCACGCGAAGCGCCCGCTTCGTCATGGTGTGCTCGTCCAGATAGCGGGTCAGGTCGTAGTTGATGCGCGTTTTGCCGATGCAGGCGGCGCTTCCGGCCGCAAGCAGCAGCACCAGGACCAGGATCACCGCCCGGCGCCGCACGATCCACGCAGCTGTTTTCTGTTTCACGGCCATGCCTCCCTTCCATCCGTCCCCGGAGCTCCGCGGGGTTGACATCCGTTTCTATTCTCCGGTATAATGGTAGCAGATCAGGCAGCCGTTGTAAAGGCTGATTCCTGCCCGACATTTCGCGCAGAGGAGTGCTGGTATATCATGATCACCATCAACATCCGCTACAAGGGAGCCCCCGGCGCGGCCCGCGCCTTCGCCGAGGAGATGCTGGCCTCCGGCACGGTTGCCGCCATCCGCTCCGAGCCCGGCAATCTCCGGTATGAATACCATGTGCCGCTGGAGGACCCGGAGACGATCCTGCTGATCGACAGCTGGGCGGACCAGGCTGCCCTTGACACGCACCACGCCAGCCCGATGATGGCCGCCGTCGCGGCGATGCGGGACAAGTATGACCTCCACATGACGGCCGAGCGCTTCGTCAGCGCGGAGGACAACCCCGACGACGCCCGTTTCCTCAGGAAATGATACCCCGGCGGAACAGGCGATCTGATACTGCAAAAAGAGGACCCGGCCATGCGCCGGATCCTTCTTTTTGCTTTTATCGTATCTGTTCAGTCGTACGGGTCGCTTTGGATGATTCATTCGCGCCCGCCATCGTTTTCGGTCCGGATATACTCCAGAACCTCCTCCACCCTGCAGTGCAGCAGCGCGCACAGCAGGCCCAGGGTCCGCGTGGAGATGGCCTCGCCTTTTTTGATGCGGTACAGGGTGTTGGCGGAAACCCCCATGCGGTGGATCAGCGCATACTCGGTCAGGCCCCGGTCTGTGAGCGTGCGGTAAAAGGGCTGATAGGAAATCACGCGTCCTCTCCCCTTTCCATCCTGCCGCAGGCCAGGGAAATGAGGCCCCGCAGGATTTCGCTGACGGCACTCTCGGCATAGCAGCTGCTCATGACCAGCTGCTTGAGATAAAAGTCGTGAAAGCGGTTCACCACCGTGGGATTGGTAATCAGCGCTTCCGCGTGGCCCGCCGCCAGGTCGTAGGTGCTGTTTCCCGGCACGTTCAGCAGGCCCACGCCCTCATACCAGGAGAACTCCAGGTCCGACACCACGCTGTCGTCCCGCAGGATGTGCAGGTGAAAGAACGGGTTGGTGAGGTGTTCCCCCAGCAGCCGCTCCAGCCAACGGACCCGTTCCTGGGGCGTAAAGGGCCGCATGCCCCAGAAGTGGTCCGGCGTGGTCCCGGTGAGGGCCAGGTGCCGCAGGGCGCCGCGTTTCACGGTCATGTGCGTCTGTTTGCGCTTGTTGTGCAGATTGCTGAAGCGCCGGTCCTGAATGGCCCGCAGCGTGCCGCGCACGTCGGCCGGAAAATCCTGGGTCAGCGCTGCCTCGCAGATCTCCGGCGGGATGGTGTTGAAGGGCGGTGTTGGCCGGAGGATCAGGGCGGTGCGGTCTGCCTCGATGTCCGCGCACATCTGCAGGTAGTCGATGTACGAGGCCGGGCTGTTCACGTCCGCGGTGGTATAGAGGGGGGCCTTCACCTCCCGGTAGCGCTCCGTGTCCGGGCTGATCAGCCGGCGGAAGGCCCCGGGCGGTCCCACCCGATTCAGGCACATGCCGAGGCATGGCTGAACAAAATGGATCAGTCCCTCCCGCTCCTCTCCGTTCAGGCGGAAGGAGAGAATCAGCGTGTCCGCCTTGGCCAGCCCGTCGGTGGTGGCCGGCGCGGATTCTGAGTTGACGAAGATCCGGTAATCCTTGTTGTAGAACACCGGGATCAGGCAGCGCAGGTCGCGGAGCACCTCCTGGCCGGTGGCTCCGCAGCGCAGATAGTGTGTGACCCTGACCCGCTGCCGGCTCATCAGCAGGCGAAGCGAGTCGTACATCGGCACGCCCTGGCAGTTGAACACATCCATCCGAAGATCTTCCATCTCCGGCAGAACCGCGTTCAGATCAATCTCCTTGCCGGTCTCCGCGTCCAGGATCACCATCGGACCCGCCGGCTCCATCAGCGGCTCCTGCCGCAGGTAAGCCCACATTTCGCGGTCGGTCTCCCAGTTGTCCTGGCCGTACATCTTGATCTGCGCAGCATCGTGGAGCGAAGCCCGCTCCTCCCGCGTCAGGTCCAGGCTGTCCAGCGCCCGCTGTTCAAAGTCCCGGATGCTGCTGTCGCGCACGTGCCCGTCCATCAGCCGGGCCAGGGAGGTCTTGCTCTTGTATCCCAGCCGGGCCGCCATCTGGGTCAGGCTCAGATGCCGCGATTGCAGCAGCTTCTCGATCCAGTTCCGCATGCGCGGCGCCCCCTCTCCCCGTTTTTTCTTCCTGATTTTTTCATGGTAGCAGATGACGCCACCCCGCGCAAGGGAAATTTGACACACAAATCTGTGTCTGTTTGTCTTTTTCCGGTCTTTCCTTTAGCCGGGCGGACTGTGCCCGTCGCCGTTCCGGAGGCGGTTCATGTCCGCCATGCAAAGGCTTTGGCACCCGGAGAACTGTGTCGTTTTCTCCTGTGCCTCGTCAAAGCGTGCCGGCGGGAAACTGTGTCCGCCCGAAATGCAGTCTTGCGCGGCCGGCTTCATCAAATTGTTACGATTCATTATGATTTGTACTTGAAATTTAATCATTATTTGATATAATTCATTCCGAAAGGGCGTCGGAAACCCCGCCCTGTCGGCAAAAGCAGGAAAATCCTATGAGAAAAAGAAAGGAAGGACAACGAGATGCGTAAACGGATCCTTTCCCTGGCACTTCTGGTCGCGATGCTGGCGGCTCTGGCCGTTCCTGCCGCGATGGCGGAAGATGCGTACCCTATGTATGTCTGCACCGGCAACGGCAGAACCCTGAATCTGCGCGAAGCCCCCAACACCAATTCCAAGGTGCTGTGTCAGATCCCCTACGGCGATGAGGTGTGGATCTCCTACAAAGTGGACAAGACCTGGTCCTATGGCCACTGGGCCGGCCAGTTTGGCTATATGCAGACCCGGTTCCTGGTGTCCACCAAGCCCACCGCCAAGCCCGTAGTGACCCCGAAGCCCGCCGACCAGAAGACCGACGAGCAGAAGGCCCTGGAGGCCCTGAACAAGGAGCTCAAGACCCTGAAGACCGTTGACGAGCCCTTCATCGTCGTGGCCCGTCCCTCCCGTGCTACGGGCTGGGTCAACTTCCGCGTGGGTCCCGGCACCAGCGCTTCCCGGATCGCCACCTTCCCCGACGGCAAGGAAGCACGGGTGGTCGGCGAGACCACCAGCTGGTATCAGGTCGTGGATCCGGACACCAACCGGACGGGCTTCGTCAGCAAGAAGTACATGTCCGTGGTGCCCAAGGCCGTCATCGTGCAGACCATTACCTCTGCCGCCGACAGCAAGCAGCACCTGGGCTCCCTGAATGTCAACGGCCAGTTCACCCTGCAGTGCAAGCTGCCCGAGGGCTACACCCTGCAGCCCGTGACTTCTGAGGGCGACAAGGTGATCGCCTCCATCACCCCGGTGGACATCACCAAGCCCCAGCTGTACCTGTCCGTGTCCTTCGACGACTCCTATGCAGATCTGGAGCGCCTGAACGACCTGTCCGACGAGGGTCTGGCCATTCTCGAGGGGACCTTCACCGACATGAACGAGGTGGAGATCACCTACCGCACCACCGCTTACGGCACCAAGCTGCTGGTCGCCCGTGAGATCGGCGCCGACGTCGACTTCGTGGACATCCTGAGCGTCTACAAGGGATACTTTGTGGAGTTCATCATGACCCCCAGCACCGCCGTGGCCAACAAGACCCTGACCGACGAGCAGGTCCGGATGTGCGTGGACTTCCTGAGCGATCTGGACTTCGTGCCGGTGGCGCAGTAACCCGCTGATTTACCTGAAAACCCCGGGCTTCACGGCCCGGGGTTCTTTTT
>CAMKAE010000137.1 GCA_946410395.1 uncultured Clostridia bacterium | reverse complement strand
TGGGCATGTTGTTGGCCTTCGCCTTGGCGATGACGTCCCGGAGCTTGCCGTTGGATTCCGGGTTGGCGCCGCCCTCGCGCACGGCGATGGCGATCTCGCGGCCGATCTTGGTGAAGATGGCGCCGCGGGCCGCGTCGGCCTTGCCCTTCTTGGCCTGAATGTTATGCCACTTGGAATGTCCGGACATAAATGGTTTCCTCCCTTGCGGATTGATGCAAACTTATCCGGTACATTATAGCACCAAGGTTTTGCACGCGTCAAGGATTTTTTGGCGCCCGGGCGTTTCACTCGCCCTCCAGCACGAAATAGCCGTGGACGGAAATCGCATCCGCGTCCCGGGAAGGCCTGAACAGACTGGTCGCGAAAAGCCTCCCGTCTCCGCCGGAAACCAAGCCGGAAATCCCCGAGATGTCCGTCATGGCGGACCAGTCAAAGCCCGATCCAAGTCCGACCTTCGTCTTCCCGCCGGTGGCCGGGTCCAGGAGCAGCAGGTCATAGGTGTTCAGATCAAAGCAGAGAAAACCGTTCTCCGCGGGCGCGACGGGCAGCATCTTCCGGGGTTCGTACTCGGTCAGCGCGCCGGTCTCCCGGTCCAGGACGAAGAAGGGAAAATTGTAAGAAATGCCCGGTTGGCACAGCAGCAGCCACCGGTCTTCCCCCGTGGTCATGATCCGGGTCGGCACGTGGGTGAAATCGAAATGGCCGATTCTGCTCACCTTGTTGTCCGTCGTGGTCACGTCCAGAAGCCAGAAATCGTTGCCTTCCACGTCAAATGCGCCCTCCTGGCCGAAGGCCAGCAGGCTTCCGTCCCGGCAAATCGTCCTGTTGTTCGGCATATAGCTCAACTCCGGACGCCCGTCCTCCGGGGCCGGTACCAGCCCCAGCCGGTCCAGTCCGGTCAATTCGCCGCTCTCCAGGTCTAGCACGCCGTCGTCAAACAGGATCCGCCCGTCGCAGAAGGAGCGCGGCACCCTGTCCTGGAAAAACACCAGGCTCTCGCCCGTGCGCAGGTCGATGGCCAGCGAGCAGGAAACCTGATTGAGGCTCACCAGCGCCCAGTTGCCGCTGAGCCCCATGCACTGTGCACCCAGGAAAATGATCTGCGGCCGGAATCCGGTGAACTGATCCAGGTTTTCAATGGCCGTCGATCCCTGTTTTTGGAGGAATTCCTCCACCTGAGCGGTGAGTTTTTCAAGCGCTTCTTGATCCCTCTTTCCCGGTATTTTGCTTGTGAGAACCGCCATGGGCAGCAGAGAGGTCAGGGCTTCCCGGTCTTCCTCCCGGCTGAAGGTGAGAGGCACCCGCCTGTGGGCCGTCTGATCCCACAGGAACAGTTCGTACACGTTGACCATCAGCAGCATGTTGCCGTCCTCGGACGCGCCCATGAGCCGGTTCACCAGGCGCTCGTTCTCAGTGCGGAAGGCCGCCTCGTCCACCGGCACAAACCGCAGCGTGGGCCCGGACGACCCGCCGCCGAAGAGAAAACCGAGGAAGCCCTCCGCCCCGGCCGCAACCGGCAGCAGCGTCAGCAGCACCAGCAAAACCATCGCTTTTTTCATTCCGACATTCACCCGCCTTTTTCTTTTTTCCAGCCGTTTCCTGTGACTGTCATTTTATTCCATCCGCGGTGAATTGTCAATTCGGAAATGCACGGGAACCGGCCGTCACGGGGCCTCGGTTTTGAAATACTTTGCCACCAGCGCGTCGATCTCTTCCTGCGTCAGGGTGACATCGGGGCGGGCCATGATCAGGCCCAGTCCGTTGATGCCGGCCATGGTGAATAATTCTTTGTTTTCATACACCAGCACCAGCGCGTCGCCATCCACATACGGATGAATGACCACATCCTGACCGTTCACCTGCTGTCCGGCAAAGTGCAGACTGTTTTCCTCTGTCAGCGTCCAGTTGATCTCGCCTTCGATCTCCTGGCCTTCGATGAATGTATAGATTGCAGCCGTGCCGTCCTCCCTGAACGTATAATCCAGTTTTCCGATGTTCAGACCGGCCATCACTGTCTCTTTATCAACATAATCGGAATCGATGTAATAGCTGACATAAAGCCAGTCACCCAACAGCTTTTCTGCCTCGGAGCCGGGCGCGACGGGCTCGGGCACCGCTCCGTCCTCCCAGCCGCGTCTGAGGGTCTGCGCATAGCCGTTTCCGGTGTATGTCAGGGTCAGGGTATCCCCCTCAACGGCAGCCGTAACGACAAGATAATCTTCCTGCGCGCCGGTCAGTTTCAGCGTAAGCCTGTTCCCGGACAACTCCCAGCCGATGTGCGCGAGCGAGCCGTCCGTGAGAAGCGCGCCCGTGCCGTCCGCATTCAGCCTGAGGCCCATATGCGTGGTCAGTGTGTCCGAATTGTCGAATGTCCACGAGCCCGTCAGCGCTTCCTGCAAGGTTTTCGCTTCTGTCGTCCCGGGTGTTGCTTCCACCGTTCCGGGCGTCGCTACCGTCGTCTCGGCATAGGCGCCGAAGGCCCATACCAGCGTCAGCGCGGCCAGCAGCATGGCAAGGACTTTTTTCATCATCGTTTCCTCCGTTCCGCGGACACCGGCGGCGTCCGTTTTCTGCCCGCATTATACCAGAACGCATCCCCTGTTGACAACCCCCGGTTCCTCACTCCGCCGCCCACAGCGTCATTTCCAGCAGCTGAAGGGCCACGCAGCGGATGTCGTCGCTTCCCGCGTACACCTGACTGACCTCGATGGCCTCTGGCAGGCGGATCAGGAAGGTCAGGGTCTCGTCGTCCGGCTGAAGGTCGAAGCGGAGGGTGCAGGGGCCGGTGACCTCGGCGCTGTACACCACGTCGCCGCCGCGCCAGACCTCCAGGGGCTGCGCGCCGTTGAAGGTCTCGCCGATGTCCAGCGAGACCCCGATGGTCCGGAAGGTCTCCGCCGCTGGGATCTCAAAGGTGATTTCATGGCCCTCGGTCCAGGAGAAGCTGGCCTCCGGGCTGGAGATCCCCTTCCTGACATAGAGGTCGGCGTTGTATCCGCCGCCGTAGAACAGGATCCGCACGGGCTGGTCCCGCCGGAGGGCCTGCGGCTGTGTCGAGGTCTCGCTTGCGGTGAAGACGATCCGCTCCGGCGTCCGGCAGCGGAACAGGAGCAGCTCGCCCTCCGTCCAGGGCTCCACCGGTTCACAGTCCGGGAAATCGTAGCGGGACGCCAAGGTTTTTCCGCCCACCAGGAGATACTCGGCCCTTCCGCCCAGCAGTTCGACCTCCTGTTCCTCCCCGTTCCGGGGGCGCTTCACATATCGGGGCGCCTCCACCCTGCAGGGCACGTCCAGGTAGGTGTCGATGCAGCGCCGGACCACCGGATCGGTGCCGCTGTCCGACAGGATCAGGAGGGTGGCGTCCTCCGGCGCGTCCGCCAGGGTGCGGCCCACGGCCTGAACGCTCTCGATCAGCGCGGGGTCCGCCTGGTATTCCTTCCGCATCCGGGGGATCAGGTACGCCCAGTCCGCCGCCGCCGCCACGGCAAAGATTCCCGCACAGACAAGGGCAGCAATTCTTCTCTTCCCGCGTCTGAGCAGCAGAAGACACGTCAAAACAACGATTGCCTGGATCCCGATCATGAGCCAGATGTCCGCCGACGGCAGCCCCATGTCTTCCGCCAGCTGATGCGCGCTGTGGGTCCAGGACAGGGTGAAGTGGTCCACCACGCAGTCCCCCCGGACCCCTCTGTACACCAGGATCACCGCCAGCAGCGCCCCCGCCGACAGAATGGCCGCCCGCCGGAAGATCCGCTTTCCGTCCTCCGCCGTCCTCCGCTGAACGCATACGGCAAACCCCATCAGGGTCAGAAGGATCGCCGGGGCGTAGTAGCGCAGGTGAAACCGGGGATCCGGCCGGCCCAGATCGTCATACACGGAGATCGTGAAGGCGATGAACACCACGGTGATGACGACGTAGAGCAGGATCATGCGGATGAACCGGCGGGCCTGCTCGTCCAGACGCGGCCCCACGGCCAGCGAGAAGGAAATGGGGAAGACAAAGACCGTGCAGAGCGTAAATACAGTATAAGTGAGGACCGTCCAGATCATGGTCTTCACGGCGACCGGGTCCGCCAGCACCGCCGTCGACACCTGTTTCCCGTAGGAGTAGTCCATGGAGGAGAAAACGGTGAACCGGATGACGGCCAGAAGGCCGAAAAGAGAAAACGCGTAGGTCAGCAGGCAGATCAGCCGGGCTTTGGCGGCGTTCCGGTCCGTCCGCCACGTCCGGATCACACGGATGAGATCCAGGAGAATGAAAGACGCGGCCAAGGCCAGGAAGGCTTCCTTGACGGTGTAGGCCAGACAGCCGGCCACGCCCCCCGGCAGGGACACCCGCCATCGCCCGGTCCGCCCCGCCGCGAGCCAGAGCCAGACGCACCAGAACACCAGCGGGTAGTACAGGTTTTCCGCCATGAAGGTGGCGGTCAGCAGCGATTCCGGCACCAGACAGACCGCCGCCGTCAGCAGCCGGCAGGTCCGCTTATGCAGTCCCAGCTCCCGGCCCGTCAGCCACACCGGGAACACCGAGGACATCAGGAGGACGCTGTTCAGCCATCCTATCAGCCGCACCCGGAGGACCGTGTTGTGGACCCTGAAAAGCGGCGCAAGAAGCAGGGAATACCCGATTTTCTGGAAAGCGACGGCCTCCCCCTGAACGGTCACGCCCCGCCCGGCCCACAGGCTGTCCGCGATGGAGTAGTAGTACATCTCGTCCATGTAGACCGTCAGCTGCTTGGTGAACCCGCCGATGAGGCCGTGGATCACCACCGCAGCCAAAAACAGGCCGAGGAGAAAAACCCAGTCCTTCCGGTTCGTGCGCCATTGCGGCTCCGCCATCCGTCTCTCACCGTCCTCCGCCGCCGTTATCGGCAGGATTGTACCACAGGCGGGCGGTTTTTTCAATCGCGCACCAAGCATTGCACAAACCCCGTTTTTATGGTAAACTTCAAAAGGTTACGCCAATGAATCTGGAGGATGGGTATGCGGCTGAAGAGATTGGAGCTGTTCGGGTTCAAGTCCTTCCCGGCGCGGACGGAGATCGTCTTCGGGGAGGGCATCACAGGCATTGTGGGACCCAACGGCTCGGGCAAGAGCAACATCGCCGACGCGGTGCGCTGGGTGCTGGGCGAGCAGAGCGCGAAGACCCTGCGCGGCGCCAGCATGTCCGACGTCATCTTCAACGGCACCCAGAAGCGCAAACCCCAGAGCTACTGTGAGGTCGCCCTGGTGTTCGACAACGAGGACCACGCCCTGACGGTGGACTTCACCGAGGTCATGGTGACCCGCCGGGTCTACCGCACCGGGGAGAGCAATTACTTTATCAACGGCTCCTCCTGCCGGCTCAAGGACGTGCTGGACCTGTTCCGGGACACGGGCATCGGCCGCGAGGGCTACTCCATCATCGGTCAGGGGCGCATCGACGAGATCCTGTCCCGCAAGTCGGAGGACCGGCGCCAGGTCTTTGAAGAGGCCGCCGGCATCACCAAGTTCCGCGTCCGCAAGGAGGAGGCCGACCGCAAGCTGCAGCGCACGCTCGAGAACGCCGCCCGCGTGGACGACATCCTCGAAGAGCTCTCGCGGCAGCTGGCGCCCCTAGAGGAGCAGAGCCGCACCGCCCGGCGCTATCTCGCCCTGTTTGAGGAGATGAAGACCCTTGATCTCGGGCTCTTCATGCTGCGCTCGGACAAGCTCGAGCAGCGCCTGAAGGATCTGGCCGCGGAGCTGGAGCGGCTGCAGAAGGTGCTCAATGACACCGACGCGGAGATCGCGGAAAAGAACCTGGCCCGCGACCTGTGCCAGGAAAAGATCGCCGCCCTGGACGCGCAGATCGGCAAGGCGCGGGACGAGATCATGGCCGGGGCCGAGGAGATTCACGCACAGCAGCAGGAACGGGCCGCCCTGCAGAACCGCCTGGACAACCGGGAGGCCAACCGCCAGCGCCTGGAGGGGGAATCCGCCTCCGCCCGGCGCAGGCTTGCGGACATCGACAATCTGCTGAACACCGGTACGGCGGACACCGAGGAAAAGCAGAAGGAGGCCGCGCAGGCGGAAGCCGCCCTGGCCGGCGCACGGGAAAAAGAGCGCCTGGCCGCCCAGGACGAGACCGAGGCGGAGGCCGCCCTGGAGACGCACAAGGAAGCCGTCATCCAGGCCATGAATCGCTCCTCCGCCCTTCAAAATGACCGCACCCGCCTCACCGC
>CAMKAE010000136.1 GCA_946410395.1 uncultured Clostridia bacterium | reverse complement strand
TCGCGGTCTGCGGACCGCGACCAGGGCTTTCCGATCGCCCTGGACCTTCGGGTCCGTCCCGTTTCTTGATTGATCATCCTTTTCTGAGAATTGTTTGGAAGGAGAAAACCAAATGAAATACCGCACCATGGGCAAACTCGGCATCAAGACCTCCGCCTTCGGCCTGGGCTGCATGCGCTTCAACGGCGCAGCCTCCGGCGACAGCACCATCGACGAGCAGAAAGCCATCTCCCTGATCCGCCGGGCCATCGACGGCGGCGTGACCTACCTGGACACCGCCTATGTCTACCTGGGCAAGACCTCGGAGATCGTGGTCGGCAAGGCCCTGCGGGACGGTTACCGCGACAGGGTCACCATCGCCACCAAGATGCCCGCCGAGGCCGTGCACGACCGCGCCAGCATGGAAGCCCTGCTGGACGAGGAGCTGAAAAAGCTGCAGACGGACCACATCGACTTCTACCTGATGCACGGCATCAACAAGGAGAAGTGGGAATACTTCAAGTCCATCGGCGCGCCGGAATTCTTCGACGACATGAAGAAGGCCGGGAAGATCCGCTACAAGTGCTTCTCCTTCCACGGCCCCTATGACGAGTTTGCATACATCCTGCAGGATTACGACTGGGATCTGGTGCAGATCCAGTACAACTTCATGGACGTGGACAACCAGGCTGGGACGAAGGGCCTGGAGCTGGCCGGGAAGCTCGGCATCCCGGTGACCATCATGGAGGGCCTGCTGGGCGGCCGCCTCGCGAAGGCCCCGGCCAACGTGCAGGCGCTCTACGACGCCTTCCCCGTGAAGCGCTCCCCGGTGGAGTGGGCCTTCCGCTGGCTGTGCAACCACCCGGCGGTCACCGTGGTGCTCTCGGGCTGCAACGAGGCGGAGCAGATCGACGAGAACCTGCGGATCTTCGACACCGTCGAGTCCGGCATCATGCCCGAGGAGGAGCTGAAGCTGATGGACGACGTGCGCGCCGCCTACATCAGCCGCACCAAGATCGGCTGCACCGGCTGCCGCTACTGCATGCCCTGCCCCAACGGCGTCAACATCCCCGGCCTGTTCTCCTCCTGGAACAACGTGTCCCTCTACGACACCGATCCCAAGTGGGACTGGGGCCTGCGGCAGATCCGCGAGAAGGACGCCGGCCCGGATCACTGCATCCGGTGCGGCGCCTGCGAGGCCGCCTGCCCGCAGCACCTGAACATCATCGAAAGCCTGCAGACGGCCTGGAAAGAGCTGAACTGACGCAACCCCTACACATCCGCGCCGGAAGAACGCCATGCGAAAGCCCGCCCGGTCAGTCCATGATCGGACGGGCTTTTGCGCGGCCTTTTAGCCCCGCTGGTTCACGATGGCCGCGTAGGTCTCCTCGGGGATCATGGGCGAGGTGATCTGCGCCATCATGGGCTCGTCGATGGCACCCGTTTCGGCGTACTGCCGGCCGGCCTGACGCACCAGCGCCAGCCGTGGCTTCGTCACCGCCTCCGCCTCAGCCTCGCCGAACATGGGGCTCTCCGGGACGGTGATGACGGTGCTGTCCCGGCCGAACTTCAGCCTGAAGGCCCCCACCTCCGGCTCGAAATTGTGCTTGCTGTTGGGGTAGCCGCAGCCGCAGATCATCATGAACCGCAGGTGGGAGAAGTCCATCTGGCCCACATGCTCATAGCGGTCGTTGACCCGCCGCATCTCCATGGTGGACAGGGGCATCAGGCGGTCCACCAGCGCCTTGAGCGGCGCGGGCATCCCGTAGCAGTACAGGGGAAAGTTGAAGATCACCAGGTCGCTGGCCAGGATGTCCCCGATGATCCCCTTCATGTCGTCGTCGTAGATGCAGACGCCGCCGTTGCGCTTGCAGGCGAAGCAGCCGGCGCAGTACTCGATGCGGCTGTCAATGACGTGGATGGTCTTGATCTCCTGGGGCGCCGCGTCCCGCATGCCCTCCAGGAAGGCCCCGGTGATGTGCATGGTGTCGCTCCTGTCCCGCTTGGGGCTGCCGTTGAGCACCAGGATCTTCATACGAATTCCTCCCTGTCGATCTCCATCTCCACCACCCGCTGCGGCTCCCCCAGGATCTCTTCGGTTTGGCCCGGCTGCTCCGCCGCAAGGCGGAAGCCGCAGGCCCGATAGCAGCGGTATGCCGGAAGGTTGTGTTCGAACACGCCGATGGTCACCTTCTCGGCTCCCAGGATCCCGAAAGCGTATCGCAGCCCCAGGGTGAGCATCTGCCGGCCGATGCCGCGGCCGCGCCGGCTGCCGTCCACGATGACCCAGCCGAATCGCAGGATGTGCGGATCCCCGTGAAGGTATCGGATGATGAAATGCCCCACGGGCTCCGACCCCTCGCAAGCCGTCACGGGGTAGAAATTATCCGGTTCGGCGCAGTCGCCGTTTTCGGTCAGGTATTTGCGGTTCACCGCTTCCGCCGGGAGGGGGAACGCGCCGAAGCGCGCGCCGCCCCACAGCAGAAAGGTCTCCTCGTCCCCGCACCACGACAGCACCCGCTCCGCGTCGCAGGGTTTATACGGTCTCAGACGGATCATACATACCTCCCGGGCTCACTTGCCGGAAATCACCACGCCGTCCACGGCGATATACGGCACCACCGAGCTGCCGTCCGCGCAGACCTCCTTCGAGATGGCGCGGATGTGCTTCACGATCTCGCCCAGGTTGCCGTTGACCATGGTCTCGGTGACGGCGCATTTCACCTTGCCGTTTTCGACGAGGAAGCTGTTCTTGGCCACGCCGGAGAACTCGCCGTTGGTGCCGGGCTCTCCGCCGGAGAAGCCGCCCAGGATCAGGCCCTTGTCCACCGAGGCGATGATGTCCGCGCAGGGCGTGTCGCCGGGATCCACCACCAGGTCGAAGCCGGTGTTTTTCACCACCGGGCGGCCTGTCTTGTTGGCGGCGTACAGGTTCAGCCAGTGGGTCTTCAGCACGCCTTTGCCGATCAGCGTCACGTCCTCGGACCGGAAGCCGTCCCCGGTGCCGCGCTCGCCGTTGACGATCCGCTCGTCATAGGGTTTCAGGGACACGGTCAGCCGCTCGTCCGCCACCTGCTGGCCCACCTTGTCCAGCCAGAGGCTGGTGCCCTCCATGACGACGCCGCTGCCGATGTAGTTGGACAGCAGCATGTACAGGAACTCCGCCGCGCAGCCGGGAGTGAGGACCACCGTGCCCTCAAACTTGCCCGTCAGGGTCTCGGGGGCAATGCTGTTCTGGATGTCCTCCAGGTGCCTGCGGACGTCGCCCATCTCGATGAAGGGCCTGTCCAGGTCCTTCGCGGAAAAGCCGGTGTAGTCCAAGCCGGTGGTCCGCTCCCCGTCCGAGGCGCTGAACTCGATGCTGAAGCCGTACTGTCCGCCGAAGCCCTCGAACTCGGTGCCGTTGGTGTTGCGGCTGAACCAGTGCCAGCGGTCGAAGGAACCGATGGCCGCCATGATGTTCACCTTGGGATAGTCCCGGGCCACGGTGTCCAGGAACTCCCGGATCCGGGCCACGAAGCCGTCCAGGTCCGGCTCATACACGCCCTGGCGGAACACGTCCCGGCCCTGGTCCGGGGCGATGTCGTGGCAGGGATCCTCCGGGGAGGAGGCCGCCGCGGCGGAGGCATCCGCGATGAGCTTCGCCAGGCCTTCCTCGGTCAGGTCGTTCCCGTCGGCCGCGCCCATGCGGGCCCCGTCGAAGATCTTCAGGGACCCGTTGTTGTTGAAGACCGTCCGCATCAGCTTGAAGCCGCCGTTCTCCACGTTCAGCTCCTGCTTTTCGGACTCGGACAGGGTGTAGGTATACTTTTCGGCCTTCGCATCCGCCAGCAGGGTGTCAAAGCGGTCGGCCAGTGCTCTGATTTCACGCATGTCGCATCCTCCTTCGTCCTTGTCTCAGCGGCCGCCGATCGTGATCTTGCAGCGCATGTGGGGGCCGCCCATGCCCACGGCCATGGGCTGCTTCTTCCCGCAGAAGCCGCTGGAGGACCACTGCACCTCGTCGGAGACCATGTCCACGGTCCTGAGCATGTCGAAGGCCACGCCGGTTACGGTGGTGTCCAGCAGGGCCCGGCCCAGCTTGCCGTGCTTGATCTCGTAGCCGCAGGTGACGCCGAACATGAACTCGCCCGTCAGGTCCGCCTGGCCGTTGCCGGAGTCGATCAGGTAATAGCCGTCGTCCACCGAGGCGATCATCTCCTCCACCGTGCTCCTGCCCGGGAGGATGCAGGTGTTGCGCATGCGGATCAGGGGCTCGTCGCTGAAGGTCCAGGCCCGGGCATTGCCCTTCGGGGCCACGCCGAAGCGCTGGGCGCTCTCCCGGTCGTTCATGTAGCCGGTCAGGATGCCGTCGCGGATCAGCTCCGCGTCCTCCGCCCGGGTGCCCTCGTCGTCGAGGTACACCGGCAGCGGCGCCGGCTTGCCGTCATAGGTGTGGGCAAAGTCCACCATGGTCACCAGGTCCGAGGCCACCCGCTTGTTCAGGCTGGGGCCCGCCACGCTGCCGCCCAGCACCAGGTCGGCCTCCACGGTATGGCCCACGGCCTCATGGGCCAGCATGCCGCCCATCATGCCGCCGAGGATCACGGTTTTGTACCCCGCCTCGGCGTAGACGCCTTCCCGCTTGTCCATCAGGCGCTGATACAGCTTGTCGATCTCCGGGTACATCTTCTCCGGATCGGCGAAGTGGTCCGCGAAGCTCCCGAAGCCGCCGAAGGCCTTGAACAGCTCCACCGGCACGCCCGCCTTCGACTCCGCGCTCAGCATCACGTAGACATAGCAGCGCGGTGTGACCAGATGGCCGCTGAAGGCGTCGGAGGCATAGACGATGCGGTCCTGGGAGTCCTCGGTGTAGACCACCGTGCGGCTGGTGATCTCCGGGCAGTGCGCCTCCACATACCGGTCCACCGTCTGGCACAGTTCGATGATGGCCTTCTGCTCCGTGTCCGCGATCCGCGCGTTTAGCGGCACCACGCCGCGGCCCGGAGAGGGCGGCAGCGGCAGGTCCCGGCCGGAGTGCCGGGCCAGAAAGGCGGCGTTTTCCGTTGCGGCGCGGATGACCTGCGCCGCGGCGTCGGGGCTGTACTCCGCGATGGACGCGAAGCCGAAGGTCCCGTTCCGGTTCACCCGGGCGCTGATGCCCCGGGCTTCGCTCCGGCTGTTCTGCACGAGGTTGCCCTTGAGCAGCACCACCCGGCGGTTCCGGTTCTCATGGCCCCGCAGCACGGTCTGCACGCCGTCGGCAAACAGCGCGGTCTGGCTTCCGATGATATCCTGCAGCATAGATGGATATTCCTCCTTTGTTTGCGGCAAGCGTTGCGCTTTTTTCGTTTAGCAGCTTCTGCCATTATAAATGCTCCCCCGTCCGCTTGTCAAGCGCCCGACGGTTGACATCCGGATTTCATTTCGGGTATAATGTTTCAAGAAAACGAGTGAGGAGTGAACGCCCATGCGCTTCCCCGCCGCCATCGCCGCCGCGGTCGGCGAACAGCCCTTCCGGGAGGAGGGCATCGGCATGTCCGCCGCCCGTGTATATCTCTTTGAGGATTATGTGCTCAAGGTGAGCCCCGCCGCCCCGCACGCCGTCCGGGAGGCGCAGATCCTGTCATGGCTGGAGAAGGCGGGGCTGCCGACGCCCCGTCCGGCCGCGTATGCGGAAACGGACGGACAGGTCTGGCTGCTGATGACCCGGATCCGCGGGCAGATGCTCTGCGACTCGGCTGTGATGAGCCGCCCCGCGCTGCTGCTGGACTGCCTGGCGGAGGGCCTGCACGCGCTGTGGTCGGCGGACATCGGGGATTGCCCCTTCACGCGCACCTGGGCGGATGAGCTGGACGAGGCCGAGCGGTCCATCCGGGCAGGGCGGTTCAACCCGGACAACTGCGAGCCGGAGACCTTCGGCCCGGGCGGGTTTGAGAGCCCCATGGCCTTGCTGGACTGGCTGCGTAAAAACACGCCCCTGGAGGAGCGCGTGCTGTCCCACGGCGATTTCTGCCTGCCCAACCTGTTCACCGACGGGCGGCAGCTGAGCGGAATGATCGATCTGGGCGACTGCGGCATCGCCGACCCCTGGCGGGATCTCTCCCTGGCCTGGCGGAGCCTGAAGCACAACAGCGACGGGCATTACGGAAAGGTGTATCCGGTGGACCCGGACGACCTGTTCCGCGCCGCGGGCGTCGCGAAGGACCCGGAGAGGCTCCGGTATTATCTCCTGCTGGACGAGCTCTT
>CAMKAE010000135.1 GCA_946410395.1 uncultured Clostridia bacterium | reverse complement strand
TTTTCATCCGGAGGAGGACAGCATGACGGAACAGTGGACCCTTCCCAACGGGCTGCGGGTGGTGGCGGAGCCGCTGCCCTATCTGCGCTCGGTCTCCCTGGGCATCTGGTGCCACGTCGGCTCCATGGCGGAGACGGAGGATGAGAACGGCCTGAGCCACTTCATCGAGCACATGGTTTTCAAGGGCACGAAGAGCCGCTCCTCCCGCATGATCGCGGAGGAGACCGACATCATGGGCGGACAGCTCAACGCCTTTACCGCCCGCGACTGCACCTGCTTTTACGCCCGGGTCATCGACGAGGACCTGCCCAGGGCGGTGGACCTGCTGTCGGACCTGGTGCTGCATCCGGCCATGGACGCGGCGGAGCTGGAGAAGGAGCGGGGCGTGGTGCTCGAGGAGATCGCCATGGACGAGGACGACCCGGAGGACCTGGCCGGCGAGCTGCTGACCCGGGCCCAGTACGGCGACACCCCGGCCGGGCGGCCGATCATCGGCACGGCGGCGCGCGTGGCGGCCTACACCCGGGAGGACCTGCTCGCCTACCGCCAGCGCCACTACACCCCGGCCAACACGGTGGTGGCCCTCAGCGGCCGCTACGACCGGAAGCGGGTCGAGGAGCTGGTGGAGCGCTTCATGGGCGCATGGGAAAATGCGGAGCAGCCGGCGGCCATCGCGCCCCAGTCCGCCCGGCTGGGCATCCGGGAATTGCGGGAGAAGGACACGGAGCAGCTGCACCTGTGCCTGGGCTACCCGGGCTATACCTATGGCGATCCGCGCTCCACGGCGCTGACCATTCTCAGCACGGTGTACGGCGGCGCGGTGTCCTCGCGCCTCTTCCAGCGCATCCGGGAGGACCTGGGCATGGCCTACAGCGTGTACTCCTATCCCGGCGCCCAGGAGGGCGTGGGGAACTTCACGGTCTACGCCGGCGTGTCGCCGAAAAACGGCCGGAAGGTGCTGGCCGAAATCGAAAAGGAGCGCAAAAAGCTGCTGTGGGACGGCCTGACGGAGAAGGAATTCACCGAGGCCAAGAACCAGCTGCGGGTGGGCTTCCTGATGGGTCTGGAGAGCTCCGGCTCCCGGATGAACGCCCTCGGCCGGCGGCTGCTGATCCTGGGCCGGACCCGCTCCCCGGAGGAGGTCCTGCAGGACATCGACCGCACCACACGCGACGACGTGATGGCCGTTGCGGCGGAGGTGCTGGGCGCACAGCCCTGCCTTTCCGTTGTGGGCCGGGGCGCGGAGAAGTACGCGGAGGTGGCCCTGTGAACGAGCGGATCGTGTGCCTGGACGTCGGGGACGTGCGCATCGGCGTGGCGGTCAGCGACCTGACCCGCACCATCGCGACGCCCGTGGAGTTCATCACCCGGGTCGGCTGGGGCCCGGACACCCGGAAGATCAAGGCCCTCTGCGAGCGCTATGACACGAAATATGTCCTCAGCGGCCTGCCCAGGAACATGGACGGCAGCGAGGGCTTCCAGGCGGAGAAGGTCCGCGCCCTGTGCGCACAGCTGGAGATGGCCGGGCTCGTCGTCCGCTACCAGGACGAGCGCCTGACCACCGTGATGGCGGAGGACGCCCTGATCGCGGGCGGCGTGCGCCGGGAGGAGCGGAAGCGCCATGTGGACAAGGTGGCCGCGGCGGTGATCCTGCAGTCCTTTCTGGACGCGCACCCCGACGGTGGCCGGACAATCTGGGAGACGGAGGAAACGCCATGCGGCTGATGCACAACCCGGAGCGGACGGAGCCCTGCGTGCTGGTGCTGGGCATGTTTGACGGCGTGCACCGGGGCCACCAGGCGCTTTTCCTGCGCGCCCGGGAGCTGGCGGCGCGGGACGCCCTGCCGGTGACGGTGTGCACCTTTGAGCCGCATCCGCTGGCGGTGATCCGCCCGGAGCTCAGCCCGGAGCGCCTGACGACGCCCTTGGAGCGTGCCCAGTGGATGGGCCTGTGCGGCGTGGACCGGGTCTGCGTGCACGACTTCACCCGCGAGGTGGCGGACCGCGAGCCGGAAGCCTTTCTGGAACGCATCCGGGCCATCTACCGGCCCGCCGCGATCATCTGCGGCTACAACTATACCTTCGGCCGGCGGGGCGCCGGAAACGGGGACCTGCTGACGGCCTGGGCAAAAGAAAAAGCCATCCGGGCGGAGGTGGTTCCGGCGGTGGAGATCGGCGGCGAGCCCGTGAGCTCCACCCGCATCCGCGGCTTGCTGAGCCGGGGAGATGTGGGGGAAGCGGCCCGGCTGCTGGGCCACGCCTATACGCTGGCGGGACCGGTGGTCCACGGCAAGGGCCTGGGCCACACCCTGGGCTTCCCCACGGCGAATGTGGGCGTGCCGGCGGGGAAAGTGCTGCCGGCCTTCGGCGTGTATGCCTGCGGGCTGACCGTTGGGGACCGGACGCTGCGGGCCATGGTGAACGTGGGCAGGCAGCCGACGCTGCCCTCCGGCGGCGTCACGGTGGAGGCGAACATCCTCGGGGAGAACCCCGACCTGTACGGCCAAACCGTCCGGGTGACCTTCCTGCGCCGCCTGCGGGGCGAGCGGCCTTTCCCGGACAGTGACGCCCTGGTCCGGCAGCTGACCTGCGACCGCGCGCAGACCGAGGCTTTTTTCCGCGGGGCGGAGGAATGGAAGATGCCGGAGTGAAGCCCCTCTGTCGCTGCGGCGACATCTCCCCGGCAAGCCGGGGAGACTGGGGTAGTACCGCTGCTTCAGCACCGGATCAACCGCTGCTTTTCGATTGTGCCTGGTAGGGGCGCCGCTTGCTGCGCCCCTTTTTGCTGCCCCTTACTTGCAGAATCGAAAAACACCGTGGCATACCCTCGAAAAGGGCGTAACGCCACGGTGTTTTCTTTGCCTTTTGCGTTATTTCTGCTTTTCTGCAGCTTCCGCCGCCTCGGCCTGCTGCTGCTCCTCGCGCTCGGCCTGGGCATACTGCTCGGCCGCCGTCTCCTGAAGGTTGGCCACCTCCTTGAGGCTCTTGCCGGAGCGCAGGCCCACGGTGGTGACCACCACCATGCCCACGATCAGCGTGAAGTAGTAGGTGAAGAAGCGCCAGATCAGCATGGCCACGTTGGTCACGCCTTCGCCGAAGATCCATCCGAAATAGTTGGTGAAGAACACCTCCATGGTGCCGGAGGCGCCGGGCAGGGGATAGAAGTTCGCGGTGGTGTAGTGCATGAGGTCAACGGTGATCAGCTCGCCGTAGCTGTTCACGCGGGCGTCCGGCGCGAAGAGCGCAGCGTACACAAACCAGGCGACGCTCATCAGCGCCATCAGCTTCAGGCCGGCGATGACCAGCTGGATCAGCAGATCGCCGGGATGCCGGAGCATCTCCCGCATGCTGCTGTGGAAGTTCTCCACGGATGACAGCCAGCGCTTGCGCGTCTCCTCGGGCTCCTTGATGAGGTGGAGCCGCGCGCCCAGACTGACGATCTTCCTGGTCATCCACTGGATGGCTGGCCGGAAGAAGGACAGGGTGACGATCAGGCCGCAGGTGAAGATGTTGTACACATAGCCGAAGATCATGAAGGCGTTGTAGCCCGTGCTGGCCCGGACGGCCGCCGGGTAGATGATCCAGTAGGCGGTGCCGAGCACAAAAAGCATGAACTGAAAGCAGAAGAAGTGGACGATCAGGGCGGAGGAGGCGATGCCGGTGGGGACGCCCTTCTTGTGAATGTAGTAGATCTGCATCGGCTGACCGCCGGTGGCGCCGGGGGTGATGCCGCAGTAATACTGACAGCAGATGGAGGTGAAATAGACATACGGAAGGGAGAGCTTGTAACCCTGCCGGCGCAGGCAGTACCAGATGCTCACGGCGTCGCCGAGCACATACAGCGCCCAGCACAGCAGCAGCACGGCAATGTGCTGGATGCGGAGATTCGTGAGGCTTTTCAGTGCGTTGGGCAGGCTCGGGTCGCTGAGCACGATGTAGAGCACGATGCCGAAGGTGACCAGGATGATGCCCAGGTTGATCAGCCGTTTGGTGCGGGGGTTCATATCGTTTTCCTCATCTCGTTGCGTCGTTGGGGTCCGGAGGCCGCGCCTCAGATGTCACTGCTCTCCGGGGCCTCAGCGCCGTCGTCTTCCTCTTCCCGGTCCGCTCGGGCCACGCCGATGATCCGGGCGCCCTCGTTGAGCCGCATCAGCTTCACGCCCTGGGTGTAGCGGCCGCAGAGGCGGATGGTGTCCACGGCGCTGCGGATGATGGTGCCCTCGTCGGTGATCAGCAGCAGATCCTCGTCCGGATGGACCAGCAGGAGGGCCGCCATGTCGCCGGTCTTCTCGGTCAGGTTCATGGCGCGGATGCCATAGCCGTTGCGGCCCTGCTCCCGGTATTCCTCGGGGCTGGTGCGCTTGCCGTAGCCCAGGGCGGTGATGGCCAGCACGTCGGTGTCAGGCTCGATCATGGCCATGTCGATGATCTCGTCGTCGTCGCGCAGCTTCATCGCCCGCACGCCGGTGGCGGCGCGCCCCATGGCGCGGATGTGCTTCTCGGAGAAACGGATGGCCATGCCCTTGCGGCTGCCCATGATCAGCTCGTCCTTGCCGGTGGAGAGACGCACGCCGATCAGTTCGTCGCCCTCCCGCAGGTTGATGGCGATCAGGCCGCGCTTGGACAGGTTCACATAGTCCTGCAGCGGGGTCTTTTTCACCATGGCCATGCGGGTGCCGAAGACCAGGTTGTACTTTCCGCTGTCCTCATCCCGGGGCATGGGCAGCATGGTGGAGACCTTCTCCTCGCCGGCGATCTGCAGCAGGTTCACGATGGCGGTGCCCCGCGCAGCCCGGCCGGCCTCCGGGATCTGATAGCACTTGAGCGAATAGCACCGGCCGAAGTTGGTGAAGAACATGATCTCCGCGTGGGTGTTGACCACGCACATCTGAACGGCGTAGTCCTCATCCTTGGTGGTCATGCCGGAGACGCCCCGGCCGCCGCGCCGCTGCTGGCGGTAGGTGGAGGCGGCGATGCGCTTCACATAGCCCTGGCGGGTGAGGGTGACGACCATGTCCTCCTCGGCGATCAGGTCTTCCACGTCGATCTCGCCCTCGATGACGGAGAGCTCGGAGCGGCGGTCGTCACTGTATTTGTCGCGGATCTCGGTGATCTCGGTCTTGATGACCTCCACCAGCAGATGCTCGTCGGACAGGATGGCGCTGAGCCGGGCGATGGTGCGCTCCAGCTCCTCATACTCGGCCTGCAGGCGGTCGCGCTCCAGACCGGTCAGGCGTGCCAGGCGCATGTCGAGGATGGCCTGGGCCTGGCGGTCGGAGAAGCCGAAGCGCTCCATCAGGGAGACCTTGGCGGTGGGGGTGTCCGGGGAATTCTTGATGAGCTCGACGATCTCGTCGATGTGGTCCAGCGCCTTGATCAGGCCCTCCAAGATGTGCGCCCGGGCCTGAGCCTTGTCCAGCTCGAAGCGGGTGCGGCGGGTGACCACGTCCTTCTGGTGCTGGACATAGTAATAGATCATGTCCCGCAGACCCAGCACGCGCGGCTTGCCGTCCACCAGGGCCAGCATGTTGGCGTTGAAGTTCTCCTGCATGGAGGTGTGCTTGAACAGATAGTTCAGCACCACCTGGGGATAGGCGTCGCGCTTGAGCTCGATGACGATGCGCATGCCCTCGCGGTCGTTGGACTCGTCGCGGATGTCGGAGATGCCGTCCAGCAGCTTGTCGTGCACCAGGTCGGCGATCTTCTTGACCAGCACGGCCTTGTTCACCTGGTAGGGGATCTCGGTGACGACGATGCGGCTGCGGCCGTTGCCCATGTCCTCGATGTTGGTGCGGGCGCGGACGGGGATTTTGCCGTGGCCGGTGTAATAGGTCTCGCGGATGCCGGCCCGGCCCAGGATGATGCCGCCGCCGGGGAAGTCCGGGCCCTTGATGTGCTGCATCAGGTCTTCCACGGTGCAGTCCGGGTTGTCCAGCATGCAGATGACGCCGTTGATGACCTCCCGCAGGTTGTGGGGCGGGATGTTGGTGGCCATGCCCACGGCGATGCCGTTGGAGCCGTTCACCAGCAGGTTGGGGAAGCGGGCCGGCAGCACGGCGGGCTGCATCAGCGTTTCGTCAAAGTTGGGATAGAAGTCCACCGTGTCCTTGTCGATGCCGTCGAGCATGTGCATGGTGAGCTTCATCATCCGGGCCTCGGTGTAACGCATGGCGGCCGCGCCGTCGCCGTCCACCGAGCCGTAGTTGCCCTGGCCCTCCACCAGCGGATAGCGGATGTTGAAGGGCTGGGCCAGGCGCACCATGGCGTCGTACACG
>CAMKAE010000134.1 GCA_946410395.1 uncultured Clostridia bacterium | reverse complement strand
TAAGGAGAGAGCAAGATGAAGCAGCTCAACAAGAAATATCTGGCCATCGCGGCCGTTGCGGTTATTGCGATCGCTGTTTTACTGATTGTCCTGCTGGGCAACAAGCCGAAGACCGACGGGAACAACGCGCCGGACGTGAACGCGAACACCGCCCAGACCGGCGGCGACAACACTGCACCGGAAATCACCGGTGTCATGGACATGTCCGGCCCCGCGGGCACCGAGATCGATCTGCTGGCGGGCGTGAAGGCTGAGGACGCCCAGGACGGCGACCTCACCTCCGCCATCGTCATCGAGGCTATGCCGGCCATCACCGTGACGGGCGGCAAAGCCGTGGTGGAGAACCCCGGCGACTACGAACTGACTTTCACCGTGACTGACAAGGGCGGCCTCACTTCCGAGCCCGCCTATGCCACCCTGACCGTCACCAAGAAGACCGGCGAAGCGGAAATCTACAAGGACTTTGATTTTAGCGTTCCCTATACACCCGACAGCCGCGGCTGGGTTGCCAGCATCAGCGAACCCGCTGTTGGCACGGCAGAGATGAAGCAGGGCGCCTGGGTGATCGAGGTCGCCAATCCCGGCGACAATGACGGCCAGGTTCTGTTCTGCAAGCCCGGCATGGCCCTGAAAGGCGGCGCGGATTACCGCGTGAAGATCTGGGCCAAGTCCACCAAGGACACCTATGCGCACCTCCTCATCGAGGACGCGGGCACGGATGACTGGAAGCTGTTCGGCGACGCGTGGAACCAGCGGATCACCGCCTCCATCGCTCCGATCGAAGTGACCTTCTCCGCGCCCGAGGACGCGACAGCCGATGTGCGTCTGCACCTGGGCAAGATTACCCCGAACGGCGAGAACCCCGCAGACACCACCCCCGAAGACTTCACCGTGACCATTGACAAGGTCGAGATCTATGAGATCACCGGCGAAGAGCATGAAGTGGCGCTCTATACCGCTGACTTCGCAGACGCGGGCGCTGTGATGATTTCCGCCGGCGACGGCGCGCAGGCGACCGCTGCGGTGGTGGACGGAACCGGCGTTTATGCCGTCACCGCTTATCCCACCGAAGGCGGCGTGTGGAGCATCAAGGCCGACCTGCCGCTTCAGGGCGTGCAGCTGGAAGCGGGCAAGAAGTATTTCTATCGTTTCACTGTCGTGGCGGAAAACGCCCAGGGCGGCGAGTGCCTGGTGGAGAGTGCCGAGCTGGCGGACAAGGCCCGCGCAAACTTCAACGGCCTCAGCATCCCGGCCGGCGAGGAGACGGTGATCGCCAACGTCTTCACGGCTGAAAACGGCGTGAGCGATCCGGTCATCCGGATGCAGATCGGCAATCCCAACGAGGGCGTGAGCGCCAACACGCTGACCGTGAAGGACCTGGTGTTTGGCGAAATGCAGGGCGACAAGGCTGTTGCGAAGACCATCGACGCCTTCGGCCAGACCATTGCCGCGGATGCCAAGCCGGAATACCTCTGGACAGTCTTCAACGGCACCGACGAGGACAACGATCTGGGTGTGGGCACGGTCTGGACCGAGAACGGCAAGCTGTATTACCGCATCGACCAAGGCGCGCCTGTGGACTACTTCAACAAGCTGTTCTTCGGCCATGGCAAGGCGGAGCTGATCCTCCCGGCCGACAGCTACTTCACCGTGGAAGTCACCGGCAAGGCGACCAAGCCTGTCTCCTGCGGCTTCTTCCTCAACGCGGTGGGCAAGTGGGAGCCCCGCCTGTCTGAGCGCATTGACTTCACGACGGAAGAGCAGACCTTCACCTTTGACACCACCGAGACCCTGATCCTCGACATGCCTTTCGAGATGCTGTTCCAGTTCGGCTCCCAGCAGACTGTGGACGCCGGCGAAGTGACCATCGAAATCAGCAGCCTCAAAATCCTGCAGAGGAAGGTAAACTGACGACCGGGCCGCGGAGGGGCGGATTGTTCCTCCCCTCCGCGGCTTTGACAGCCTGACGGCAAAAGGAGACGGCAACATGACTAAAAAACGCATTCTGATCATCGCGCTGATCCTTGCAGTCGCAGCGGCGGCAGCCGTTCTTCTGATTGCAATGGGATCGGGAAAGGAGTATGTCATCACACTGATCGACAACATTCCGGGCCATGACACCCCGCGGACGGTCAAAGTGCACGCGGGCGAGAACGTCACGCTGCCGGCCCCGGACGCCCGGGAAGGCTATGTTCTGGATGGCTGGTTCACAGACGAAGGCCTGACGGAGCTGTGGACAGCACCGGAAGAAGGATTGTCCGAGGACCTGACGCTTTATGCCGCATGGGACCCTGACACCGGCGACACCCCGCGCGATTCTGACCATGACAAAAACTTCACCGCGCTGAAAACACCCGGCAGCCAGGAGGAGGCTTACGACTACCAGGTTTTCTTCCGCCCTGCCGTGGACGGTCTCCGGCAGCCCTATGTGGGCGACACCATGCCCTATTATGAGGACGGTGTCTACTACATCTACTATCTGAAGGAAGACGGAGACTCCTACAACCATTCCATCTACCTGGCCACCACCACGGACTTCCTGACCTACAAGGAGTATGACGATCCGATCATCGAGGCCTCCCGCAGCGGCGGGCAGGATGCGTGGGTCGGCACCGGCTCTGTGGTCAAGATCGGAGATCAGTACTACTTCTTCTATACAGGACACAACAATTCGGCCACCCAGGCCGAAGCGGAGCGCATCCTGGTGGCCGTGGGCGACAGCCCGCTGCACTTTGAGAAGCGCACGGACTGGCATATCAGCCCGCCGGATTCCCTCGGACAGAAGCAGGACTTCCGGGACCCGCAGGCATATCTTGACAGTGACGGAAACATCATTCTCACCGTCACCGCTTCCCAGTCGAATGTGGCCCGGATCCTGAAGTACACGGTCACTCCCTCCCTGAACGGCATTGCCTACGACGGCATCATCTTCACCAACCCGGTGGGGAACTTCTGGAACCTGGAGTGCAGCGACACCTTCCGCATGGGCGACACCTGGTACATCACCTATTCCGCCCAGGATGACACCCTGTGGTACGCCGCTTCCGACCAGCCCTACGGCCCCTACGGCGCGCCCACCCGCCTGGATGGCAAGCTCTTCTATGCCGCCAAACATGTAGAGGATGGGGAGAACGTGTACATGGTCGGCTGGGCCCGGCGGTCAGAGTCGCCCTCCTCCACGGAGGACGTGTCGGCCTGGGGCGGCAACCTGATCATCCAGAAGCTCGTGCAGCGGGACGACGGCTCCCTGGCCCTAGCGCCCGTGGACACCATCGCCGACAGCTTCAGCCTGCGTCGCCCGCTGGCAACCGGAGCGAGCCGTGCCTTCCTCTCCGCCGGAGCCGAGCGCGTTTATGCGGACACCTTCACCTGCTATGAGTCCTTCAAACTCACCGGCGCCTTCTCCTTCACCGGGAAGGGCAGCTTCGGCCTGAGCTTTGACTTTATGGGTCAGGAAAACAAGAAGAAGCTGATCAGCATCTCGCCGGCGGAAGAAACGCTGAGTCTGCGCTTCAACGACGGCAGCACCCTCATCGCGCAGACCGGCGTGAGCCTGAAGGAAGGCGAGACCTATTCCTTCACCTACATTCAGGAGGGCTCTGTCGGCACCTTCTACATTGACGGACTGGCCGCGCTGACCGTGCGCGTCTATGGTGCCAGCGGGAAAACCATTCGGCTGTTCGCGGAGAACGGCACTGTGCAGTTCACACAGCTGCGGGAGTACACAAGGCCTTAACCATTGAAAGGACGGGCTGGGAATGAAGCGCATCTTCGGGCTGGGCAGTCCCTTGGTGGAGAACCTGTCAACCATTGGCGATGTGATCTGCGCAAGCGCGCTGTGGATCGTCTTTTCCCTTCCGGTGTTCACCATGGGTGCCGCAAACGTGGCCCTGTACACCACAGTCAATCGCTGCATGCGGCAGAACAAACCCGGGATCTGGAAGCACTTCTGGCAGTCCTTCCGGGACAACTTCAAGGTGGCCACCATTGCGTGGATCGTGGAGCTGCTGGTCATGGCGGTGCTGACCCTGGATACCCTGGTCTTTCGGGGAATGTGGATCAGAGGCGACGGCATGGGCGGTCTGTACTGGGTGGCGCTGCTGTTCTGGCTCGTGGCACTGACCTGGCTGGCCTATGTGGCAGCGTACACCGCGCGCTTCACCGGCAGGGTGCGGGATGTGCTTTACTTCGCGCTTCTGTTCCTGCGCCTGCACCCGCTCTATACGCTGGGAATGATGCTGCTGATCACGGCCGGCCTGGCCCTGTGCCTGATGGCGCCGGTCCTGGTGCTTTTTGCCCCGGCTGGATTGTGCTGGGTCAGCACCTTCCTGATCGAAAGGGTTTTCCGGCTGCATATGCGGCCGGAAGACCTGGCAAAGGAAACCGGCGGTCTGCCCGAGAAAAAATGATGTGGAGGAACCTGTCATGACCAGCAAGCTGCTGCTGAAAGCCCGGGACTTTGAGAGCCGCTACGCGCCCTACATCACGCCGGAGGAGCGTCCTGCTTTCCACATGACGCCGTCCATCGGATGGATGAATGATCCAAACGGCTTTTCCGTATACAAGGGAGAATACCATCTTTTCTATCAGTATAATCCCTACGACACCAAATGGGACCTGATGCACTGGGGTCATGTGAAAACCCGGGATTTTATCCGCTGGGAACGCCTGCCCGTGGCGCTGGCACCGGATATGCCCTATGATCAGAACGGCTGCTTTTCCGGCAGCGCCGTCGAGTTGCCGGATGGCCGGCAGATGCTGGTCTATACCGGTGTGCGTCAAACCCGGCAGAAAAACGGCAAGATCCAGGACCGCCAGACCCAGTGCGTGGCTATCGGAGACGGCGTCGATTATGAGAAAGCGGCGTGCAATCCGGTGATCGGCAGTGATGCGCTGCCCCAGGGCGGAAGCATGCAGGATTTCCGGGATCCCAAGGTCTGGTGGGACGAGGACCGCCTTCGGATGGTGGTGGGCAACCGGCCGGCAGACGGCAGCGGTTCCGTGCTGATGTATGAGAGCGAGGACGGCCTCAGCTGGCGGTACGACGGTTTGCTGGCCTCCTGTCACAACCAGTACGGGCGCATGTGGGAATGCCCCGATTTCTTCCGCCTGGACGGGAAGGACATTCTGCTGGTGAGCCCTCAGGAGATGAGCCCCGTCGGTCTCGAATTCCATGCGGGCAACGGCACGGCATGCATCATCGGCACCTTTGACCCCAAGACCTGCCATCAGGTCCGGGAGAGTGTTCAGGCGGTGGATTACGGCCTGGACTTCTACGCCCCGCAGACGTTGGAGACCCCGGACGGGCGGCGCGTCATGATTGCCTGGATGCAGAACTGGGAGACCGTCAACTGCCAGCCCAGGGGCATCCGCTACTTCGGTGAGATGACCCTGCCCCGGGAGCTCTCCATCCGCGACGGTCGCCTGATTCAGAACCCGGTCCGGGAGCTGGAGAAGTACAGGGGATATCAGATCCTGTATCGCAATGTGCAGTTCAGCGGGAACACCGCCCTGGGCAACGTGAAGGGCCGCGTGCTGGACATGACGGTCAACGTGCGCCCGGCGATGGAAACCATGCTGTACCACAGCTTCAGGATCAACGTGGCCTCCGACGGCGAGCACTATGTCAGCATCCGCTACAAGCCGGAAAACAATACGATCCGGATTGACCGGACCCACAGCGGCTTCCCGCATGACATTGTCAGCGTCCGCGATTTCATGGTCCGGCCCAATCGTGGTGAAATCAAGCTGCGGCTGATCCTCGACCGCCATTCCCTGGAACTGTTTGTCAACAACGGGGAGCAAGCCGCCACCGCCATGATCTACACCGATCAGAGCGCGGACGCCATCAGCTTTGAAGCGGACGGCTGTGTGGTGATGGACGTCGAAAAGTATGATCTGATCGTGAACTGAGGTGAAACGCCATGAAAACATTCGATGTGGTCGCCCTGGGCGAGCTCCTGATCGACTTTACGGAGAATGGCTTGAGCGCCCAGGGAAACAGCCTCTTTGAGGCCAACCCCGGCGGCGCTCCCTGCAACGTGCTGGCGATGCTGCGGAAACTGGGCCGCCGCACCGCCTTTGTGGGCAAGGTGGGCGACGACATGTTCGGCCGCATGCTGCGGGGCGTGGCGGAGGAGGCCGGAATCTGCATAGACGCCCTGCGCACCGACAGCGGGGTCCGCACCACCCTGGCCTTCGTCCACACCGCTGCGAACGGCGACCGGGATTTCTCGTTCTACCGCAATCCCGGCGCGGACATGATGCTGGCGGAGGACGAACTGCCCATGGACATGCTCCGGGACACCCGGATCTT
>CAMKAE010000133.1 GCA_946410395.1 uncultured Clostridia bacterium | reverse complement strand
TCATCTTCAGCTCCGGATCGATGCTCATGGCGTAGCGCACGAACTTCAGGTCGCCAAAGGGCACCCGGGCCTCCAGGCTGTTCACGGAGATGCACCGGTCCGCCCGGAGCACGTCGTACACGTGCAGCTCCCGGATCCGCTTCTCAGCCTCCTCCTGGAAGGCCGCGGCGTCGGGGGCAAAGTCCGTGTACTTGTAGCCGAAGAGTTCGTCGGAGATCTCGCCGGTCAGCAGGACGCGGATGTCTGTGTGCTCGTGGATCCATTTGCAGACCAGGTACATGCCGATGGAGGCGCGGATCGTGGTGATGTCCCAGGTGGCCAGCAGCTCCACCACCGCGGGCAGCGCCTCCAGCACGTCTTTTTCGCTGATGATGACTTCCGTGTGGTCGCTGCCGATGTAATCCGCCGCCATGCGGGCATACTTCAGGTCGATGGCGTCGATGTCCATACCGATGGCGAAGGTGCGGATGGGCTTGTCCAGCATTCGCTGCGCGATGGCGCAGACGAGGGAGGAGTCCAGACCGCCGGAGAGCAGGAAGCCGATAGGCGCGTCCGCGTCGAGGCGCTTCTGCACCCCATCCATCAGCAGGCGGCGGAGCTTCGGGCAGACCTCCTCCTCGGTCTTCATGGTGAAGTAGCCCACATAGGCCGGATCGGCGTATTGGATGAATTCGCCGTCCATCCAGTAGTGGCCGGGCGGGAAGGGAAGAATGGTTTCGCACAGGCCCATCAGGTTTTTCGGCTCGCTGGCAAAGGCCCATTCCCCGTCCGGGAGCCGTCCGTAGTACAGGGGCCGGATACCGATGGGGTCCCGGGCGGCGATGAGCTTCTGTTTCTCGTCATCCCATAGGATCAGCGCGAACTCCGCGTCCAGGGTCTTGAACATCTCCACGCCGTACTCGTGATACAGCGGCAGGAGGATCTCGCAGTCGGACCGGCTCTGCAGCTCGTATCTGGTCATCAGCCGCTCCCGCAGTGGCCGGAAGCCGTAGAGCTCGCCGTTGCAGACCAGGACGTCCTCGTCCAGGCGGAAGGGCTGCATACCCCGTTCGTCCAGACCCATGATGGCCAGGCGGTGGAAGCCGAGGTATCCGCAGGGAATCTCCACGAACCGGCTCATGTCGGGTCCGCGGGAGATTGTCCGGTTGAAGCCCTCCTTCAGCTTTTCGACAGGAATCGCTTTGCTGGTTACACCGTAGATGGAACACATAAATGGCACCTCCGTTCATCGGTCGGCAATCGTCTCTGATATTTCAGGACGAAGGCCGCCGCTCCGTGGTGCCACCTGATTTGCTTCTTTCGCAGACTCTTGGAAGCTCCCTTGCCCCCGCTAAGTCCTGGCGGGGATAACGGGCCGCCGTGCCCGCCGCTCCTACTCGGCTCGCGCCTTTGGGTTTGGACTTGGAAGGGTTCTTCCCCCGGCCGCTCATACGGGATTTCCACCATCGCCCGCTCTCTGGGATGCCGCCGCACCGGGGTACTTTGCTTCCGCAACGCTTTGGTCTATGAAATTGGGTGCATATTACCACCGCGGGCAGTTTCTGTCAAGAGGGAAATCTGCAGTATTCGCAAAGCAAAATTTCATTTTAATGATGATATACGGGGGAAAACGCGAAAAACAGCAGGAATACAATCGCGGAAAGTCAAAACGCTTGACAAGCGCCGGCCGCTGTGCTATGATCGACGCAGACAAGGCAAGGGAGTCATGTCCAACGACATTCCCTGCCTTTTTCACTTTTATAGGAGGTAGCGTCATGAGCAAGTACACGAAGGAAGACATCATCCGCATGGTGCGGGAGGACGACGTGGAGTTCATCCGGATGCAGTTCACCGACATCTTCGGCCAGCTGAAGAACGTGGCCATCACCGCCAGCCAGATCGAGAAGGCCGTAAACAACCAGATCATGATCGACGGCAGCTCCATCGAAGGCTTCGTCCGGATCAACGAGAGCGACCAGTACCTCTGGCCGGACCTGGACACCTTCGCCATCCTGCCCTGGCGGCCCCAGCACGGCAAGGTGGCCCGGCTGATCTGTGACGTGCACAACCCGGACGGCACCCCCTTTGCCGGGGATCCCCGGGGCGTGCTGAAGCGGGTGCTGCAAAAGGCGGCGGACATGGGCTACTCCTTCAATGTGGGCCCGGAGATGGAGTTCTTCCTGTTCCAGACGGACGAGAAGGGCCACCCCACCACCGCCACCTCCGACGAGGCGGGCTACTTCGACCTGGGCCCCCTGGATCACGGCGAGAGCACCCGCCGGGAGATCTGCATGGCTCTGGAGCAGATGGGCTTCGAGATCGAGGCCAGCCACCACGAGGTGGCCGCGGGCCAGCACGAGATCGACTTCCGCTACGCCGATGCCCTGACCGCCGCGGACAACATCATGACCTTCAAGCTGGCGGTGAAAACCCTGGCCCAGAAGAACGGCCTGCACGCCACCTTCATGCCCAAGCCGGTCTTCGGCATCAACGGCAGCGGCATGCACACCAACATGAGCCTGTTCAAGGACGGGAAGAACGTGTTCGCCGATCCCGCGGACAAGCGGGGTCTGAGCAAGGATGCCTACAGCTTCATCGCCGGCATCCTGGCCCATGTCCGGGGCATGGCGGCGGTGACCAACCCGCTGGTGAACAGCTACAAGCGCCTGGTGCCGGGCTATGAGGCACCCTGCTACCTGGCCTGGAGCGCCTCCAACCGCTCCGCCCTGATCCGCATCCCCGCGGCCCGGGGCATGGGCACCCGGGTGGAGCTGCGCTGCCCCGATCCCTCCTGCAACCCCTACCTGAACATGGCGGTCTGCCTGGCGGCGGGCCTGGACGGCATCGGGAAGGGCCTGACCCCGCCGGAGGAGATTACAGAGAACATCTTCGCCATGGACGCCGCGACGCGCGAGGCCAAGGGCATCAGGTCCCTGCCCGGCACGCTGATCGAGGCCGTGGAGTGTCTGAAGGCCGACGAGGTCATCTGCGCCGCCCTGGGCGAGCATGTCCTGAGCCAGTACGTGGAGGGCAAGCAGAAGGAGTGGGACGCCTACCGCACCCACGTGAGCCGCTGGGAGATCGAGCGGTATCTGGTGATGTATTGATTCGGCATTCAATTGAACCAATGGACGGAGGTGAGGACAGTGGCGCGGATCGTGATTGCGGGGAGATCGGCACAGAGCAGGGAGCAGATGGCCTCGCTGCTGTCCTCCTCCGGCTACCCGATCTACCGCCTGTGTTCCAGCGCCGGAGAGCTGCGCCGGGTGCTCAACGACTGCGACGACGGCCTGCTGATCCTGGCGGGGCAGCTGCCTGACTGCAGCGCGGACGAGCTCTTCTGGGACTACGGCAGCCAGGTGCAGATCCTGCTGATCGCCCGGCCGCCAGTGCTGGAGGCCTGCGAGGAGGCCGGCGTCTTCCGCCTGGCACTGCCCACCTCTCAGCAGGCAGTGCTGGGCGCAGTGGAAATGCTGACCCAGCTGCACCGCATGCGTCTGCCCAGGCGCTCCGCCGATGAAAAGCAGCTGGTGGAGGAGGCCAAGGCACTGCTGATGCGGCGGGACGGCCTCACCGAGCCCCAGGCGCACCGGATGCTGCAGCAGGCCGCCATGAGCCGCGGGCTGCGGATGGCGGACTGTGCGGCGCAGATCATCAAGGGAGATGGAGGATAAAGCCATGCGGGATCCGCAATATCCCCTCTATCACGAGGAACTGGAACACGAGAGCTGCGGCGTCGGCGCCGTGGTGGACCTGACGGGAAAAGCCACCCATCGCACCGTGGACCAGGCGCTGTCCATTGTGGAGCGCCTGGCCCACCGGGCGGGCAGCGACGCCCCGGGCACCACCGGCGACGGCGTGGGCATCATGACCCAGCTTCCCCACAGCCTGTTTGCCGCCTGGGCCCGGGAGGAGGGCATCCCTCTGGGCCACCCTGGCGACTATGGTGTGGGGATGTTCTTTTTGCCGGAGGATGAAGTGGGAGCGGAGGGCGCCCGGCGCATCTTCGACCGGCTGGCTGCCTCCGAAGGTCTGACCGTCCTGGGCTGGCGGACCGTACCCTGCCATCCGGCTCAGCTGGGCGCCGGCGCCCGCCGCACCATGCCGCGGATTTGCCAGTGCTTTCTGGCCCGCCCGCAGGACGTCTCCGCCGGGATCGGCTTTGAACGCCGGCTCTATGTGCTGCGCCGGGTCTTTGAGAAGCAGGATACAGATGCCTATGTCTGCTCCCTGTCCTCCCGCACCGTCGTCTACAAGGGCATGATGCTGGTGAATCAGCTGCGCTCCTTCTATGACGACCTGCAGGACGTGCGCTATGCCTCCGGGATGGCCATGGTCCACTCCCGCTTCTCCACCAACACCTTCCCCTCCTGGAGCAAGGCGCACCCCCAGCGGATGCTGCTGCACAACGGGGAGATCAACACGATCCGGGGCAACCACGACCGCATGAAGGCCCGGGAGGAGACCATGCGCTCCCCGGTCATGGGCGATGAGATGCGCCGAGTGCTGCCTGTGGTGGCCGAGGGCGGCAGCGACAGCCAGATGCTGGACAACACCCTGGAGTTCCTGGCCATGAACGGCTTTCCGCTCTCCCTGGCGGGAATGGTCCTGCTGCCGGAGCCCTGGCAGGGGCAGAAACAGGCAACGCCCTGGCGGGATCTCTACCGCTACTACGCCACCATGATGGAGCCCTGGGACGGCCCGGCGGCGATCCTCTACTCCGACGGCGAGACCGTCTGCGCCTCCCTGGACCGCAACGGCCTGCGTCCCCTGCGCTGCGCCCTGACGGACGATCGGCGGCTGATTCTCTCCTCCGAGGCCGGGGTGCTCTTCGAGGAGAACGCCCACATCGTCCGCCGGTGGAAGCTGACGGGCGGCGATGTGCTGGAAGCCGACCTGCGCACCGGAGCACTGCGGGAGAGCGCCGCGCTGAAGACGGCCTACGCCGCACAGCAGCCCTACGCCGAGTGGATGGGGCACCAGATTGCGCTGAACGATCTGCCCGGCGCGGAAGCGGCGACAGAACCGCTCGACGGGGAGCAGCGGCAGCGGCTGTGCAAGGCTTTCCACTATACCTGGGAGGACGAGCACGACATCCTTCTGCCCATGGCGGAGAAAGGCGCGGAGCCCATCGTCTCCATGGGCGCGGATGAGCCCCTGGCCGCGCTGTCGAAGACCCATCCCTCCCTCTTCGACTATTTCCGCCAGCGCTTTGCCCAGGTGACCAACCCGCCCATCGACGCCCTGCGGGAGGAGATCAAGACCGACTGCGCCGTCTACATCGGCGACGACGGCAACCTGCTCTCCGGCGGAGCGGACAACAGCACCGTGCTGGCGCTGCCCTCTCCTGTGCTGACGGAGGAGGAGTTGGCCCGGATCCGGGGGATCGATCACCCGGCCTTTTCCGTGCGCACGGTTTCCCTGCTCTACGGCGTCGGAACAAGCCTCCGGGAGGCCCTGGCCTCGTTCTTTACCGCCTGCGACAGGGCCTGCGCGGAGCATGTCAACATCCTGATCCTCTCAGACCGGGGCGTGGATGCGCAGCACCTGGCCATCCCGTCCCTGCTGGCGGTGTCCGCCCTGGAGCAGCACCTGATCCATCTCAAAAAGCGCACCGCCGTCTCTGTGATCCTGGAGAGCGGCGAGCCCCGGGACGTACACCAGGTCGCCCTGCTGGTCGGCTTCGGCACCCGGGCGGTGAATCCCTACCTGGCCCACGACTGCGTCCGGGCGATGTGCGCGGGCAGGCTGATCGGCAAGGCGCCGGAGGAGGCCGTGCGGGACTATGATCAGGCCCTCACCGCGGGCGTGCTGAAGATCGCCTCCAAGATGGGCGTCTCCACCCTGCAGGCCTACCAGAGCGCCCAGCTGTTCGAGATCGTCGGGCTGGACGCGCCCTTTGCGGAGAAGTATTTCACCAACACGCCCCATGTCCTGGGCGGCACGGATCTGAACAGGGTGGAGGATGACAGCCGTTTCCACCACGCGGCGGCCTTTGCCGATCCGGAGCAGAAAGGGCTGCCCGGCATCGGTGTCCACCGGCTCCGCGCCGGAGAGGGCGCGGAGGAGCACCTGTACGCCCCGGAGACCATCCACCTGCTGCAGCAGGCGGTGTGGACAGACGACAAGGATCTGTTCGACCGCTATACCGCCCGGGTGGAGCAGGAGGGCCCCCGCACCATCCGCTCCATG
Organism: uncultured Clostridia bacterium; assembly: GCA_946410395.1. Classification (GTDB taxonomy): domain Bacteria; phylum Bacillota; class Clostridia; order Christensenellales; family Aristaeellaceae; genus RUG11272. The sequence goes on along the minus strand of CAMKAE010000133.1, from coordinate 154 downwards.
CTGACCTTCAACTACGACGCCTGCCGGGCGATCCCCCTGGAGGAGGTGGAGCCCGCGGCAGCGATCGTGAAGCGCTTCCGCACCGGGGCCATGAGCTATGGCTCCATCTCCCGGGAGGCCCACGAGTGCCTGGCCCGGGCCATGAACCGTCTGG
>CAMKAE010000132.1 GCA_946410395.1 uncultured Clostridia bacterium | reverse complement strand
CGGGCGCTGCGGACGATCTTCTCCAGCAGCGCCGTCAGCGTCTCCTTCTCCTCATCGCTGAGGACACAGAGCAGCTCCGAGCGGTCGATGTCCATGCTCTCCCGCATGGCGGCCAGGCGCTTGCTTCCCTCGGGGGTGATGGTCACCGTGACCGCCCGGCGGTCCGTCTCGTCGCGCTCCCGGGTGACGGCGCCGGCCAGCTCCAGCTTGCCCACAGTCTCGCTCAGGGAGCCGGGCTGGATGCGCAGGCGCTCCGCCAGCTGCTTCTGCGGCACGGGCTCACCGTCCGCGAGCAGGCTCAGCACCCGGAACTGGCCGGAGCGCAGCCCGGGGCGCATCATGGCCAGGTGCCCGGCCATGCGCAGCAGGTTCAGCATCCGCCCGTCCAGCGTGTCGTCGTTGGGCATGGGCGGCGGCGGGCACATACCGTGGGGTCCGCGGGGGCCGTGAAAGCCGCGGGGGCCGCCGGGGCAGTGCCGCTCATCCCCGGCAAAGTCCGGGCCGCCCTCCGCCCGGGGGCAGGGGCGCAGGCCGGGGCCGCCCTCCCGGGGTGCGCGCTCCATCTCGCGGCAGCGCTCCCGCAGGCAGCGCTCTCCGCCGTCGCCGGGGCCGCGCAGGGGATTCATCTCAGGATTCATTCTCATAAACAGCACTCCTTTGCGTCAATGATAAGGTACCTTGCGATTCACATCATACACCCGGCCTGCGCATTTGTCAAGGTACCTTAACAAATTGTTCACAGAGAAGTTTTCCGGGGCCCGGCCTTGAAGTCCGGCATGGGATCTGGTATAATGACGGCAGGAAAGGGAGGCTTTCCGTACAAAAGCATGACGTGCTGAGGAGGTCAACAGAATGGCAAAGCGTTTGTTTGCATTGGTTTTGGCCATGGCGATGGCCCTGTGCCTGATTCCCGCCATGGCGGAGGTGGCTGAGGCGACCGCGACGGCCACCGTCACTGAGATCCAGAAATACGGCAACCTGGTGCTGTCCCTGAAGGGCTCCGAGCTGCTGGCGGATGGCTACGCCTACGGCGACGTGGTCACCGTGACCATCAACGGCCAGGACTTTGACATGCCCGTGGGCTCGAACTACTCCGACGTGCCGCAGGGGTCCATGATCTGCCGCGTGGTGATCAAGGAGGACACGGCCGAGGACGCGATCATCCTGGCCATCAACATGGGCGACCTGGCCACCACCGCCGGCATCGCCACCAAGGAAAAGATTGAGGAAGACCCGGGCTACGTCTGGCACATGAACGAGGGCGTGGAGGACCCGGTCACCGTCGCCTTCGCGATGAAGGAGCAGGGCGGCTACTATGATCAGTGGGTCATGAACCAGCTGGTGCGCAGCGAGAAGCGGGAAGACTATCCGGACCTGACGGACGCGGAGTACGCCAACTTCCGGGAGATCAAGGCCGGCAGCATCGCCGCGGGCAGGCTGTATCGCTCCTCCTCCCCGGTGAACCCGGAGATCAACCGCAACAAGGAAGCGGACGCCGCCGCGGCCGAAGCGGGCGTGAAGACCTTCATCAACCTGGCGGACACCGCCGAGACCATGCAGGGCTATGAGGGCTTTGCCGAGAGCTACTACAGCAAGCAGGCGATCATCGGCCTGAACCTGGGCGTGGACTTCACCGCGGCGGACTTCCGCGCGGGCCTGGCCGAGGGCTTCCGCTTCATCGCCGCCAACGACGGCCCCTACCTGGTGCACTGCAACGAGGGCAAGGACCGCGCGGGCTTCACCAGCGCCATCCTGGAGTGCCTGATGGGCGCCACCGACGAGGAAGTCACCGCGGACTACATGGTGACCTTCTACAACTACTACGGCGTGCAGCCCGGCACCGAGCAGTATGACATCGTGGCCAACGCCAACATCCGCAAGAGCCTGGCCACCGCCTTCGGCCTGGAGGACATCACCGGCGCCGACCTGGCCAAGGAAGCCGAGGAATACCTGCTGGAGATCGGCATGACCCAGGAGGAGATCGACGCCGTCCGCGCCAAGCTGGCGGAATAATCCCAGTCTTCGATCAGAATGCAGCATAAGGGGGATGGCAGAGAGGGGCGCAGCAAGCAGCGCCCCTACACCCCATACCTCCCTGTAGGGGCGCCGCTTGCTGCGCCCCGCATCCGCTCCGCCTTGTCTTTTTCTCGAAGAGATCGACGCTAAAGCGGATGCAGCTGTGATCAGCCGCATTAGCTGAGAACAGGACAAAACTTTGTACAAACAACCCCCGGGACACCCTGTGCGCTGACGGCGCGGGGCGGCCCGGGGGTTTTCGTCAGGGGATTATTGACGGATAAAGCGACTCACTGCCTCCACAACCTGCTTTGCTTTTTCAAGTTGAGAAGCCGCGTCATCCTTGGAGACAAGGAAGAAATCATCATAATCTGCTTTTTCCCTGAGTCGAAAACTGGAATCGATCATTTTTGATATCCCTTTATCAAAGATACCTGTTTTCACATAGTGCTGATTAAAATAGGCAATAACACCACTGTGCTTTCCCGAATCAAAGCCATCAAGTGCCGTAACCGCTCGCATAGCATGAAAAATCGCATAATACGATCGGTTGACAGAGGCCCTGAATCTTCCGTTGGACAGATTATCTTCCGCTGTCGCCAGATCTTCCAGCGCTCTCTCAAGTCGATATATGGAAAGATCTTTCACGCTGCCTTCCATAAAACAATCCCTTCCCGATCCACATTCTGATAAAACGGAGTAACACTGCGCCAATGCAGATACGTCTGCAGATCAATATCCACCACGGAAAAAACCTTGTCATACTTCAGATTCATATCTACAATGAAGTCAGACAGACGATCCTCCTGCTCGGGAGACAAGCGGTTCTGAACAAACAGCGCAATGTCGATATCCGACTCCTGTGTCGCTTCCCCTCTCGCGGTGGAACCGAAGAGGACGATCTGGACAGCCTGATCCTGCAGGATCTCCAAAAGGCCCCGAATCAGCTCATCATACATCGGTTCACGCATGGCCATCAACTCCTCACAGCTTCATTATACACAATCCGACAGCGTCCCGCAACATGTCCGCAGAAAAAGCTGCCGCGGCGTTTCCTGCCCCGGCAGCCCTCTTCGGTTCTCCCAATCAGTTCCCTTTGACATCCAGCCCGTTGGGGATGGCCTTCCACTGGTTCAGCGGCCAGAGGACCTGCTTGACCTTGCCCATGATGTAGGAGCGCTCCAGCGCGCCCACCGCCCGGCTGTCGTTGGAGTTGTTGCGGTGGTCGCCCATGACGAAGTAGTTGCCCTCCGGAACGGTGTACGGCCCGTTGTTGGCAAGCGTACCGCCCGCCAGGATGCACCCTTTGGCATCCACTGCCTCGCCGTTAACGGTCAGGCTTCCGTCCTTGATGCTGATCGTATCCCCGGCCTTGGCCGCCATCTTGCAGTTCTTTTCGCCCCGGATCAGCAGCACGCCGGCACCGTCGGCCACTGTGAATTCTGCATCTTCCGTCAGGGCCAGCGGAGAGAAATGGTTGTTGAGGATGAACAGCTTATCGGTCTCGCTGTTGAAGCTCACAGCCGTCCCGTTGATGGTCAAGGTTCCGTTTTGATAGGCAAACTGCCCGATGAGATAGCCCTGCGAAAGCATCGTCAGGGTTCCGTCCGCTTCCTTTTTCACCAGAGAACCACTGAAACGGGCTGTAACGGGCTCCGCCAAGTCAACGGCGGTGAACAGTTCTGCACCGGAAGCGAACCGGTAGCTGTCATTGATATACGGCTCGTCATACTTCTCGCCGTTGACGTACAGATAGCCGTCCCTGATCTCCACCTTGTCCCCGGGCAGGCCTACCACCCGCTTGACAAAGTTGGTGCCGCCGCGGCCGGGGTAGCGGCAGATCACCACGTCAAAGCGCTGCGGATTGCCGAAGTAGGTCCACTTGGCGCTGTTCTCCTGGGTTTCGGCGTTCGCCCAGGGCATCGCCAGCCAGCGGCTGCCGTAGCTCAGCTTGCTGACATACATGATCTCGCCGTTGGCCAGGGTGTCGTCCATGGATTCGCCGTCCACCTTCACGAACTCAAACACAAAGGTCCGGACCACAAAGGCGATGGCCAGCGCCGCCAGGATGGTGAACACCCAGCTGAGGATTTCCTGTCCCACGGTTTTCTTGACCTTTTCTTTCTTCTTCTTTTTCCCGAACAGGCCCTTTTTCCCTGCCTCCGGGGCGGGCGCTTCTTCCTGAACGTCCGTCTGCTCCGCTTCCACGGCAGGCGCGGCTTCGTCCTGCAGGAGCTCTTTCTCGTTTTCCATAACGTTTTCCCCTTCCGTCGGTGATCAGAGGGCCGCCAGGGCCTTCTCCACCATGTCCTTGTTGCAGTAGTTCAGGGGCGAGAAGCGGCTGGTCCGCAGCTTTTCCAGCTTCTCCTTCGCGGCCGCGGTGTCGCCCGCCTCCAGGTCGTAGCGGGAGAGGAACCACAGGGTGTCGATCTGGTTCTCCTTGACCTTCCGCGCCTTCTCGAACCAGGTCTTCGCCCCGGCCTTGTCCCCCAGCACCCGGTAGAGGAACTGGGCCTTGTTGTCCAGGCAGACGCTGTCCTCGTCGTCGTACTCCAGGGATTCGTCGATGAAGGCGGAGGCCTTCGCGACGCCCTCGTCCCACGCCTCGCGAGCGCTCTTTTTCCCTTCCGCCTGCTGCGGCTCGGCGTCCGCCTGCGCGGCCTCCTCCGCGGGGGCTTCGGCTTCCGCAGGCGCCTCTTCGGCCTGCGCGGCCTCGGCAGCCGCCGCCCGCTCCGCCGCCTCCAGGGCGTCGAAGTCCGGCTTTTTCTCCAGGTCGTACTTCTCCACATAGAGATAACCCAGGGTCTGGTAGATCAGGCCCGTGGGGGTCTTGCGGTGCTGGCCCTCCAGGTGGCGGATCGCCTTGTCCAGCTCGCCCATGCGGAACACCGCCGCGGCATAGTTCACGTAGAGCTGAATGGTCACGTCATCCCGCTGGGGCTGTTTGCTCAGGGCCACCAGGATCTCCCGGGCCTTGGCGTATTCCCCGTCCCGCAGCAGCAGCACGGTGTAGCCCAGGATGTGCCGCGGATTGATCATGCCGTCCGCATAGGCCTCGGCGTAGAGCTGTTTCGCCTCCGCGTACTGGCCGTTTCCGTGGAGCTTGTATGCCTTGTTTCCTTTCAGCTCGGCTTTGAAACCCATGTTCATCCCTCTTTACTGTGTGATTCCTGCTGCGCGAGCTTCCGGCGGAGCCGCGCATAGCGACATTGTAGCGCATTTTGCGTTTCTTGTACAGTCTGATTTGCAAACAGCGCCGGTTCGGCGGCCAGGGCCATGGCCCGGCGGGTCAGCTCCAGCGCCATGGGGATGTCCCGCTCGGCGTGCTCGTAGTGCTTGGCCAGCTCCACGTAGGGGGTGATCCCGCCCTCGCGGCGGCGGATCATCTCCTCCCAGACGGCCCGGGCCTCGGCGCGCTCACCGGCGCGGCGCCAGCTGCGGGCCAGCTGCAGGCGGCTGGCCTCCCCCATGCGGCCGGTGGCGGCCAGCTTCCAGCAGCGGCGGGCTTCCTCCGGGTGCCGGTGCCGCTCCAGGCCCACGCCCATCGCGTAGAGGTCCTCCGGATGTCCCAGCAGCTCCGGCCGGGCATAGGCCGCCGCCATGTGGTTGAGCAGCACGCACAGGCTGGCAATGTCCTGCCCGTTGTGCCGCAGCACGTCCTCCAGCAGGCGGAAGTCCCCGGTCTTCAGGTAATCAAAGTAGCGCTGGGGCACCTCGCTGCCGGGCAGGTCCCCTTCCCGGGGGATCCCCAGCACCTGCTCCTCCAGGCTGCCCAGGTTGCACCGGCGCAGCCTCAGCTTGAACACCCGCCGCGCGATGTGCAGCAGGTCGATGTGCGGCTTCTCCAGGCAGGCCGGGGACAGGCGGTTCATCAGGAAGCGGTCCCGCAGCAGGGGCAGGTCAAAGCTGCGGCCGTTGAAGGTGCAGATCACGTCGCAGTCATCCAGCGCGTCCGCTACGGCCCGCAGCAGGAACCGCTCCTCGGGATAGTCCCGCATCACCAGCTGGGTGATGGCAAAGCCGTCCGCCGTGAGCCGCCCCAGCCCCACCTCGAAGGCCACAGTGCCCGCGCCGCCCGCCAGGCCGGTGGTCTCCGTGTCCAGGTACAGGATGCGCGTGGGGTCCAGCGCGTCCGGGAGCGCCTCGGTCTCCATCAGGGCCACGGCGTCCCGGTCCAGGGCAAAGGCCCCGGGGAATTCCGCCAGCGGCCGCAGGAGCTCCCGCTTCCAGCAGTCGGTGAAGCGCCGCGTCTCCGCCTCCGCAGCGGGCTTCGGCTTGGGTTTGCTCATCATGTCCAGTGCTGCGCGCAGGTTCACGGCGGGTCACCTCCTT
>CAMKAE010000131.1 GCA_946410395.1 uncultured Clostridia bacterium | reverse complement strand
CGCCGCTTCCTGGACCTGAAGCGGGAGGAGCGGGTCATCGACTTCGCCGACATGGAGCAGATGACCTATGACCTGCTGACGGACCCGGAGGAGCCCGGATACCGGGAGATCTACCGCGGCGCCTTCACCCACATTTTCGTGGACGAATGCCAGGACAACTCCCGGATTCAGAACAGCATCATCATGGCGGTGCACGGCCCGGAGAACAGCCTTTTCCTGGTGGGCGACGTCAAGCAGAGCATTTACCGCTTTCGCCAGGCGGATCCCACGCTGTTTCTGGAGCGGGTGACGGGCTTCAGCCGGGAGAAGGACGCGGCGGAGCGGGCGGTGTTCCTGCAGAAGAACTTCCGCTCGGCCCCGGCGGTGCTCGACGCGGTGAACGCGGTGTTTGAGCGGGCCATGCTGCGGGAGGTCACGGAGATCGATTACGCACCGGAGGACAGGCTCGTCCCCGGGCGGACCGACGGCCCCGGCACGCCGGTGGAGGTGCACCTGATCCGGGACACGGGCCTGAACGCCCGCGAGAAGATCCGGGCCGAGGCGGCCTTTGCGGTGCGGCGGATCCGGGAGCTGCTGGCCGAGGAAAGGCCCGACGGCGGGCACTGGCGCTACCGGGACATCGCGATCCTGATGCCCCGTGTGGCCGGCGTAGGCCAGCAGGTGGCCGAGATCCTGCGCGACAGCGGGATCCCGGTGTATTTTGACGCCGACGCTACCTATTATGAGCAGGCGGAGGTACGCGCCTTCAAGGCCCTGCTGACCCTGATGGACGCGCCGGAGAACGACGTGGCGCTGCTGTCGGTGCTGCGTGAGCCGCCGTTCGCGTTCACGGACGCGATGCTGGCGCGCATCCGGCTGCACTGTCCGGACCGGAAGGCGTCCTTCGGGGAGGCCATGCGGACCGCGGCGGAGACGGACACCCGGCTGGGCGTCCGCTGCCGGGAAGCCCTGGACACCCTGGCGGAGTGGCGCTTCCGCCTGGAGACCAACCGGCTGTTCGACGGCCTGTGGGAGCTGCTGCGCACCAGCGGGCTGTATGCCCGGATGGGCGCGCGCCGCGGCGGGGCGGACCGCCAGGCCAATCTGCGCATTCTCTGCGAAAAGGCCTCGGAATACGAGCGCCGGGGCGGCGTGGCCCTGCGGGGATTTCTGGAGCAGCTGGAGCAGGAGGTCACCGGCGGGGAGGCCCGCAGCGCGCACGAGCTGGGCGCCGCGGAGAACGTGGTGCGGCTGATGACGATCCACAAGTCGAAGGGGCTCGAATTCCCGGTGGTGCTCTGCCTGCAGCTGAGCTCGCCCAATGAAAAAAAGAAAAGCCCGGAGCTGGGCATGCACCGGGAGCTCGGCGTCTGCCTGCCCTGCGTCAACCGCGAGATCGGGACGAAGCGGCCGGTGCCCGGCACCGCGGCCATCGCCCTGGCGCGGGAGGCGGACGAGCGGGCGGAGCGCTGCCGCCTGCTCTATGTGGCCATGACCCGCGCCAGGGAGCGGCTGATCCTGTCCGGGGTCGAGAAGCCCGACAAGGCGTGCTGGCGCATGCCGCCGGGGCCGGAGCGCGTCGCCGCCGCAGGCAGCATGGCGGACTGGGTGATGCAGGCCGTGACGGACCTGGCCCTGGCCGGCGGGCCGAGCCCCTTCACCCTGACATGGGAAGACCCCGCCGAACCGGAGGCACCGGAGGAAGCGGGAGAGCGCGACATCCCGCTGCCTGCGCGTGAGACAGGCGGCAGAGCGCTGCTGCCCTGGTGGGACGAGCCGCCGCGGCCTGTGGTATATAGCGCCCTGAAGACCTCCGTAACCAGCCTGGTGCGGCCGCAGCTTTTGCCGGAGGAGGCGCCTGAGGAGGATGCCGCCCTCAAGCGGCTGCCGGAGGCGCTGGCCCTGCGCCTGGGCGAACTGTCCCCGCATCCGGCCTGGCTGGATGAAAAGGACATCGGCGGCGCCGACTACGGCACCGCGAGCCATCGCTTTCTGTCGCTGGCGTCGCTGGATGAGCTGCGCGCGGCCGGGGAAGCGCAGCGGCGCGCCGTGCTGGCCCGGAACCGGGAAAGCCTGCTGGCAGGGGGCGTGCTGGAGCCTGAGGAGGCCGCAATGATCCGGCTGGACCGCTGCGCTGCCTTCTTCGACGCGCCGCTGGGCCGGCGCCTGCTGGCCTCCGGGGACGTGCGGCGGGAATGGCGCTTCAACTGGCGTCTGCCGGACAGCCCCGTGCTGCTGCAGGGCGTGATCGACGCGGCCTTCCGGGAGGGGGACGCCTGGGTGCTGCTGGACTACAAGACGGATCGCGTCACGGACGAGGCGGCCTTCGTGGCCCATCACCGGGAGCAGCTGAACTGGTACGCGCGGGCGCTGGAGGCCATCACCGGGGAGACGGTGTCGGAATGCTGGCTGTGGTCCCTGAGTCTCTCAAAGGCGTTCCCGGTCGTGCGAGTATGACAAAAAAGTGGGGATGAACTGCTAATTGTTGCGGAAATGTGGATAAAAAATGGGTTTATCTTCCGAAAACAGTCCCAAAAACTTGACAAACGGGGATAATTGTGGCATATTGGTGGAGAATCTACACAGTTTTGTATCAGATCGTTCACGATTGATGGCCGGAGGGAGGTGCGCGCATGGACAAGACGCTGTTTGTGACCTACTACCTGCACAGCGGTTTTTCCTGCGCGCTGGGCAAGACGCTCCTGATCTTCGACTACTGGCTCGGGGAACACGGGGAGCTGGCGGAGCGCAAGCGGATCCAGCCGGAATTCCTGCGGCGCTTTGACGACATTTACGTCTTTGTCAGCCACGGCCATCCGGATCACTACGACCCGGTGATCAACAGCTGGCAGGGCGTCTTCCCCGTGACCTACATCGTCTCCCACGACATGCCGGTGGGCACGCGGGGAAAGCGCATGAAGCCCGGGGACACGCTGCGCTTCGGCGACCGGATGACCGTGCAGGCCTTTGACTCCACGGATCTGGGCGTGTCCTTCCTGGTGACGCTGGAGGACATCCGGATCTTCCACGCCGGCGACCTGAACTTCTGGCACTGGCGCGAGGAGTCCACAGTGCAGGAGATCGAGGAGGCCGATGAGGCCTTCCGCAAGGCCTGCGCGCCGATTCCGACGGGCGTCATCGACATTGCGTTCTTCCCGGTGGATCCCCGACAGGGCAGGCTCTACGACGCCGGGGCCAATTACTTCATCATGACCGTCAAGCCCCGGCTGCTGGTGCCCATGCACTTCTGGGGCCGGGCGGAGAACATGGCGGAGTTTGCCCGCCGCTCCCGGAACCGGGACACCGAGATCGTCGCCATGGTACGCCCCGCGGAGCAGCTGCAGATTCAGATCGACGAGGACGGCTTCATGACCATCTATGTGGACCAGGACACCGGGCCCGCGCTGCCGGAGACGGACGACGTCTTCGGCGAGACGGACCTCCCGGTGGACCTGGAGGGCCTGACCGGCGGTGAAAAGTGACCGCCGGTTTTTTTGCACCGTGCGATGATGGACTTGCAGGAAGAATCCGCAGGGGATGTGGACAAAACTGTGGATTGTGTGGAAAACTTTCACGGATTGAAATAAATAATCCACAAGGAGCGGCGAATCCTGTGGAAAAAAGACCAGAAACGGTGGAAAACTCCGGGATGAGCTGTGAACAGCGAAATGCAGGAAGCAAATATGACAGAATTGTTGTCTGTCCGTAACCGATTTGCATTGGAGCCGCGCTTGTCAAGTCTCCCCGCTTATGGTAAAATCGGGCAAATGAAAACAGACGCGGAGGTGAATCGGAATGACCATCGTCAGCGCGGAGATTCTGGCGGTGCACGGCGGTCAGGCGCCCGGCGGCTACGCGGCTCCGGTCCAGTATACCGTGCTGATCCGGCGGGATGACGGCACCGCGGAGGTCCGGGATGTCGCCCTGGCCGACCTGCGCCAGCTGATTCCCTGGCTGCGGACGCCCGGGACGGAACTGGCGGCGCTGCGGGAAAAGGTTGAATCGCTTGAAAAGACCGTGAGCCGGATGTCCCGGCAGATCATTGATGCGGCGCATCCCATGCCGGAAGTGGAGAGGCTGCCGCTGCTGGAAGCTAAGGAGCGGCTGAAGAAGGCAGGCTTCCGGACGGAACTGCTGCACGGAGAGCCCGACGGTGCGCCGGCCGGAACGGTTTTTGGCGCAGCGCGCAGCGAGGAGGATCCCATGCTGGTGATCCTGGATGTGCGCCATCCTCTGCCGGAGGTCATTGGGCTGCCGGAGGAGGAGGCTCTGGCACTGGTCCGGGATGCGGGTTTCAGCGCGAAGGTCGAGGCCGCCCTTACCGCGACGGAGCAGGCCGGTGTTGTGATGTCCGCGCAGCGGCCGGATCCCGAAGGCATGGATGTCATCCTCCGCGTCGCCCGGCGCGTGCCGGAGCTGAAGGGCAAGAATCTCGACGTGGCCCTGCACGAGCTGGAGACGCAGGCCATCCCCGTGGCGGGCATCCGCTATCGGAACGTGACGGACAGCCCGCTCAACAGCGTCATCGACTGGCGGCCCTCCGGGGAGAGCGCTCTGGTGCTGGTCGTGGCCAGCGACAAGCCCAACGAGGTCTATACCTGTGAGCAGGTCGTCGTGCGCCATCAGCCTATGCAGGACTGTGAGGTGGACAGCGTTGCCGCTTCCGCGCTCTACCGATGCAGCAAGCGCAGCCTGGAGATCGAACTGACCGCGGTGATCCGGCCTCGGCACAGACACAGCTGGGTGTCGGTGGCGGAGATCTGGCTGGACCGGGTCAAGATGAACAACTTTGCCACCCTGCACGACGTCGCGGCGCTCACCCCCGGCGTGCCGCAGAAGCTCCGCCTCACCTACGAGCCGGACCGGGCCGGGACATCCGCTCCACCCCCGTCGCACATCACCCTCCGGCTCTTCACCGAGTTCGGCGACGTCCAGAAATACAACGCCGCCCTGACGCTGGAGCTGGATCTTGAATGGATGTGACAACTGTTCCACGTGGAACAATCCGCGATGAATCATTCACCGAAAAAGGAGAAAAAGCAATGAAAAAGGCATGGCCTCTGGACACGGCGGTGTCCTTTGACCCCTACTGGGGCGAACCGGACCGGGACGGCGATCAGGGCTACGAATACCTGCCCGACGGCCGGGTGACGGTGCGGCTGAAGGCCCCCGGCGCCAAAGAAGTGGTCCTGGACCAGTTCGGCACCCTGCACCAGCTCGCGCGGATTTCGGACGAACTCTGGGAGGGCACGGTCTCCCTGGGCCGCGGCTTTCAGTACTTTTTCCTGAAGATCGACGGCAATGAGGTGCTCAGCCCCTACCTGCCTATCGGCTACGGCTGCTGTCGGCCGATGAACTTCCTCGACGTCCCGGTGCCCGGCGAGGCGGAATGGGGCGAACTGACGGGCGTCCCGCACGGCGCGGTGACCCGGCACTATTTCCACTCGCAGGTCACCGGCAAGGAGGAGATCTGCCTGGTGTACACCCCGGCGTCCTTTGATCCCCAAAAGAAATACCCGGTGCTGTATCTGCAGCACGGGTACGGGGAGAATGAGACGGGCTGGGTCTACCAGGGCCACGTGGGCCGCATTGCGGACCGCCTGCTGGCCGAGGGAAAGATGCAGGAAATGCTGATTGTCATGGGCAACGGCATGACCTCCGGGGACGCGCCCCACATGGCGCGGATGCTCTTCCCCGAGGTGCTGCTCAGGGACCTGATTCCCTTCATCGAGGCACGCTATCCGGTGTATACCGACAAGGCGCACCGGGCCATGGCCGGCCTGAGCATGGGCAGCTACCAGACCAGCATCACCACGCTCACACATCCGGAGCTCTTTGCCTACGCGGGCCTGTTCAGCGGTTTCCTGCGCTTCCCGCGCGGCGGCGAGGCGGAAAAGCATCTGGCACTGCTGGATGATCCGGCGGCGTTCAAGGCGGCCTTCCGGGTGTTTTACCGGGCCATGGGCACGGAGGACAACTTCTTTGAGGCCTTCCGCAGCGACGACGAGCTGATTGCGCAAAAGGGCGTGGCCATGATCCGCCGGACCTTCCCCGGCGGCCACGACTGGGGCGTGTGGCGCCGCTGCATTCATGATTTCCTGCCGATGCTGTTCACGCAGGACTGACCCCGCCGTCCAGCAGGGCGCATTGCGCTGCGGTCAGCGGGCTTGCCGCGGCCTCCAGCGCGTGCCGCAGCCGCTGCTGCGAGGACGAGCTCACCACGGCGAACACGTTCATGGGCGACGCGAAGAAATACCGCATGGCCACTTCGCCCACTGGAATGCCCGTTTGCTCCGCCAGGATCTCCGCCCGGCGGAGCTTTTCCATGTTCTCCTCACAGAGATAGCCCTTCTGCGCGTAGGGGTCCAGGACCTGCCG
>CAMKAE010000130.1 GCA_946410395.1 uncultured Clostridia bacterium | reverse complement strand
GAAAAGGCCTGCCGCGCCCTGCTGGACGCGATGACAACAACGGAGAAGATCTGCCAGATGCTGATGCCGCACTTCTGGTCCTGGCGGGACAGTGACGGGGAAGAGAAGCCCGTGACCGCCCTGCGGCCGGAGATGGCGGCGCTGCTGGCGCGGCACGGCTTTGCCGGGGTGATCCTCTTCGCGCCCAACCTGCGCGACAGCGCCGGGGCCGCAAAACTGACGGCGGACATGCAGCGGGCGAACGCGGCCGCCGTCGGGCGGACGGGGCTGATCATCGCCGTAGACCAGGAGGGCGGGGACACCACGCGCCTGGCGCGCGGCACCTGCATGCCCGGCAGCATGGCGCTGGGGGCGGCGGGAGACCCGGACCTGGCCTACAGGGCGGCTACCGTGATCGCGGAGGAGCTGACGGCCTTGGGCATCGGCTGCGACGCCGCGCCGGATATGGACCTGAACAACAACCCGGCCAATCCCATCATCGGCCTGCGCTCCTTCGGGGACCGGCCGGAAGCCGCGGCGGCCCTGGGAATCCGCTTCATGCAGGGCCTGCGGGACAATGGGGTCATCGGCGTGCTGAAGCATTTCCCGGGCCACGGGGACACCGACATGGACAGCCACACCAGCCTGCCCTGTGTGCGCAAGCCCTACGCGCAGCTCCGGGCGGGAGAGCTGGCGCCCTTCCGCGCCTGCATCGACGCAGGGGCCGAGGCGGTCATGACCGCCCACATTCAGTACCCGCTCATCGAGACGCAGACCTGCCCGTCGATCATCACCGGCGAGCCCGTGGCGCTGCCGGCGACGCTGTCGAAGACCATCCTCACGGACATCCTGCGGGGCGACATGGGCTTTGACGGGGTGATCATGACAGACGCCATGAACATGGCCGGCGTGGCGCGGCATTTCGACCGCTTCGACGCGGCCCGGATGGCCATCGCCGCGGGGGTGGACATCCTGCTGATGCCGGCGGAGCTCGCCGACACGGCCGGGATCGCGGATTTCGAGCGGTACATTGCCACCCTGACGGACATGACCCGGCTGGGGCTCATCGACGAAAAGCAGGTGGACGCCGCGGTGCTGCGGATCCTGCGGCTCAAGGCGCGCCACGGCCTGCTGCGGGCGGCGGACGTGCCGGCGCCGGGCCCGGATCGCCTGGCCTGCGTGGGCTCCGAGGCGCACCATGCCCTGGAATGGGACATCGCGCTGCGGGCCGTGACCTTGTTGAAGAACGACGGCGTGCTCCCGCTGAAGCCGGACGCGCCTGCCGTGATCCTGGCGCCCGGGGAGGCGGACACCGAGGGCCTGCGCTGGGCGCTGCGGCGGCTGAAGCGCGAGGGAAAGCTCCGGGCGGACGCCGACGTGCGGGTGCAGGCCGCCGATGGGCTTGACGAGGCGCGCCTGCGGGAGCTCACCGCCGGGCGGACGGTCGTGGCGGTCTCCATGGGCAGGCCCGGGCAGGGAGCGTGGATCCCCGGGGCCATCACAAGCGCCCATGCGTCCGGTCATGCCTGCGCCGTGATCTGCGGCGGCCTGCCCTACGAGGCGGCGCGGTATGCGGACGCGGACGCCCTCGCCCTTGCCTGGCTGCCCAAGGCCATGCCGGAGCCGCCGGACCGCTGTCCTTCGCCCGTGCGGGAATACGGCCCCAACCTGCCGGCTGCGCTGTACCGGCTGTTCAGCCCGGGGACGCTGCCCTTCGGCCGCCTGCCGGTGGACATCCCCGGCGCCGGGGGAGAGGGTCCGGTCTGGCCCGCCGGGTACGGCCTGGACATTGTACTTTGACGCCGGCCTTGCCTTTTTGCGCCATCCGGTGTATGATAGGCGAAGGCAGGCACGAGCTGTCCTGCTTTTCCTGCGCACCGGCGCAGACGGAAAGACCGTGGAGGTTATGGGTATCATGGAAAAGCTTCTGACCGTGGTGGTGCCGTGCTACAACTCGGAGGCCTATATGGCGGGCGCGATCGAGAGCCTGCTGCCGGGCGGCGAGGCGCTGGACGTGCTGATCGTGGACGACGGGTCCACCGACGGGACCGGCGCGGTCGCGGACCGCTATGCGGCGGCGCATCCGGAGATGATCCGCGTGATCCACCAGCCCAACGGCGGCCACGGCGCGGGCATCAACCGCTGCATCGAGACCGCCCAGGGCATCTATATGAAGGTGCTCGACTCCGACGACCGGCTGGACGAGCACGGGCTGAAGGCGCTGCTGGCACTGCTGGCCGAGCACGCGGATCCGGACCGGCAGGCGGACCTGGTGGTGAGCGACTATGTCTACGACCGGGGCGGAGACAGCGACGGCTTCCGCATCTCCTACAACCGGGTGATGCCATCAGAACGGCTCTTCGGCTGGGAGGAGTGCGGCCGCTTTCCCTCCACGAAGCAGTTCATGATCCACGCCCTGACCTACCGGGCGGCGCTGCTGCGGGAGCACGGCTTTGCCCTGCCCGAGCACAGCTTCTACGAGGACAACCTGTATATCTACAAGCCCCTGCCCTGGACCCGGAAGATCCGCTACCTGCACGAGGCGGTGTATAAATACAACATTGGCCGCGGCGGACAGTCGGTGGACGAACAGAACATGATCCGCCGCATGAAGGAATACGCAGGCATGATCACGCAGATGGCCTGCAGCTGGAAGATGGCGGATCTGGAAAAACTGCCCGCGCGGCTGCGGTCCTACATGATCAACAACGCGGCCGGCCAGCTGTTGAACCTGGCGTGCCTGGCGGCCGTCGCGAAGACGCAGGAGGCCGAAGCGCTGCGGGAGCAGGCCTGGCGGGACATCCGGGCGTATGACGAGGCGCTGTACCGGGCGCTGTGGAAGAGCATGCCCGGGCGGCTCTCCCACATGCCGGGCCGGCCGGGAGACCTGCTGATGCTGACGGGCTACCGGATCGGCCGGCGGCTCATTCACTTCTGAGCCGGGATACAGGCGGCAGCGGTGAGATCGATGGTCACGGCTGCCGCCTGTTTTTTGCACAGTGTGTCCAGCGCGTCCGCGTCCAGGTCCTGGTTGAGCGGCGTCATGCGCACAAAGTCCGCCCAGACGGCGGGGGAGACGGAGACGGTCTGATGGATGCGGCGCGTCGCCAGCACCCGGGCGTGGCCCTGTAGCCACGTCTCCACCGTGCCCGCTTCATAGAGCGGCAGGCCCCGGGCCTCCCGAAGCTCCCGCAGATACTCCGGGCCGGGAAAGACCTTGACGAGCAGCCCGCCGGGGGCCAGGACACGCCGGAACTCCGCGTAGTCCGCCGGGGTCAGCACGTCCAGGACCGCGGTGAAGCAGCCGTCCCGGAAGGGCAGGCGCTTCAGGTCGGCCACGCACCAGACGGCGGCGCACGGATAGCCGGCGGCCATGCGGATGCCTTCCCGGCTGATGTCCACGCCGGCCCCGCACCAGTCCGGGTGGCGACTCAGCAGGGTGTTCAGGTACCAGCCCTCGCCGCAGCCGGCGTCCAGCAGGCGCTGGGGGCCTTCCGGCAGCAGGGCTTCGACGGCCTCGGCCACCGCCTGATAGCAGCCCGCGGCAAACACCCGCCTGCGGGCGGCGAAGAGCGCGCTGTCATAGGCGTCGGTGCGGGCGGCGGAGAGCACGTTGACCGTGCCCCGGCGGCTCACGTTGACGCAGTGGCGGTTTTCACAGCGCAGCCCGTCGTCAGCGGGCCGCAGCGCCTCACCGCAGACGGGACAGCACAGTCCGTCCAGCCGGCGGACCGCCTCCAGGAACCTTTCCTTCTTATCCGGCATGTCATCACCCCGGAACCATGCTACCCCAATTCTCCGCCTTTTGCAAGAGCGGATCTCTGACGGAGGAATTGTTATGCTTTATTTCTCCTGCGACTATCTGGAGGGCTGCCACCCGCGCATCCTCGAGGCCCTTCAGGCGACCAACCTCGAGCAGACCGTGGGCTACGGCGAGGACCCACACTGTGCCCACGCGGCGGCGCTGATCCGCGAGGCATTTGCTGTCCCGGAGGCCGCCGTGCACTTCCTGGTAGGCGGCACCCAGGCCAACCTGACGGTGATTGCGTCGCTGCTGGCGCCCTATGAGGGCGTGCTGTGCGCGCACACCGGCCACATCGGCGTCCACGAGACCGGCGCGGTGGAGGCCACCGGCCACAAGGTGCTCCCCCTGCCTGCGACGGCGGGGAAGATCACCGGCAGCCAGGTGCGCGAGGCCGTGCGGCTCCAGGCGGATTTCGAGCATACGGTGCGGCCCGGCATGGTGTACGTCTCCATGTCCACGGAGCTGGGCACGGTCTACACCTGCGAGGAACTCTCGGACCTCTACGCGGCGTGCCGAGACTGCGGCCTGCCGCTCTACGTGGACGGCGCCCGCCTGGCCTGCGCGCTGGCCTCGCCCGACACGGACCTGACGCCGGAGACCTTCGCGTCCCTGTGCGACGTCTTCACGGTGGGCGGAACCAAGAACGGCGCCCTCTTCGGGGAGGCCGTGGTGTTCCGGCGGCCGGACATGGTCCCGCGCTTCCGCTACATGATCAAGCGCCAGGGCGGCATGCTGGCCAAGGGCCGGCTGCTGGGCATCCAGTTTGAGGCCCTGATGGCCGACGGGCTGTACTTTGCGCTGGGCCGCAAGGCGGTGGAACAGGCGCTGCGGATCCGCGCGGCGCTGACGGAGCGCGGGATCCCCCTGGCCATCGACTCTTCGACCAATCAGCAGTTCGCCATTCTCACCGATGAACAGCGGGAGACCCTGGCCCGGGATTTCGTCCTGGAGTTCTGGGAGGAGGCGGGGCCGGGCCGCAGCGTGATGCGCGCCTGCACCTCCTGGGCCACCCCCGACGAGGCGGTGGACTGCCTCTGCAAGGCCATCCGGGACCTCTGAGGAGAGACAAGCATGCGGCAAAGCTTTCCCTGGCGGGATTTTCTCTCGCGCCTGGCGGTGATCGCCATCCCTGTGGCGCTGCAGAACCTGCTGACCACCACCGGCTCGATGGTGGACACGATGATGATCGCCCCCCTGGGCGAGGAAACGGTGGGCGCGGTCGGACTCTGCGCGCAGTTTTCCTCGCTGCTCTTCTCCTGCTTCTGGGGGTTCGTGGGCGGTGGCATGCTGTTCTTCGCCCAGTACTGGGGAGCCGGGGACAGCGAGGGCATCAACCGGGCTTACGGGCTGACCGTCGCCTGCATGATGACCATGGCGGCGCTCTTCAGCGGCTTTGCGCTCTTCGCACCGCAGCTCATCATGCGCCTGTACACGGACAAGGCGGTCTTTCAGGGCATCGGCGAGCGGTATCTGCGCGTCGTGGGGCTGGCCTATCCGTTCACGGTAATGTCCGCCGCCATGTCCGCGCTGCTGCGCTCCACCGAGAAAGTCCGCATCCCCTTCTACGGCGCGATCGCCGGTGTGGCGGTCAACATCGCGCTCAACGCCCTGCTGATCCCGCGCCTGGGCGTGGAGGGCGCGGCGTGCGCCACCGTGGCGGCCGGCGCGGTCAACCTCTGCGTGATCCTCTGGCTGGGCCGGAATCACCCCAACCTGACGGCGGTGAACCGGCATTTCCGGTGGAACCGCGCCTTTGTCCGGGAATACTTCGTCCGCTGCCTGCCGATCCTGCTCAACGAGGTGCTCATCGGCGTGGGCAACATGCTGATCAACATCGTGCTGGGGCGGCAGCCGGAGGAGGCTGTGGCGGCGCTGGCGGTTTTCCGGGTGCTGGAAGGCCTGGTGATCGGCTTCTTCGCGGGCTTCTCCAACGCGGCCTCCGTGCTGGTGGGCAAGGAGGTGGGCGCCGGCCGGCATGAGCTGGCCTGGCAGCGGGCCATCCGCCTGATCTACCTGTGCATGGCTTTTATCGCCGGAACGGGGCTGGTCCTGATCACCCTGCACACGCCGATCCTCACGGTGATGAGCCTGAAGGGGGAGAGCCTGCGGCTGGGCTTCGGCATGGTGTGCATCTACGCCGTTGCGGCGGTGATCCGCATGGGCAACTGGGTGCAGAACGACACCTACCGCGCCGCCGGCGACGCCGCCTTCGGCACGCTGCTGGAGATCACCTTCATGTTTGTGCTCGTGATCCCGGCGGTATGGGTCGGCGGCATGGCCTTGCACTGGCCTTTCCTGGCGGTCTTCGCCTGCTGCTATATCGACGAGCCGATCCGCTTCGTCCTGATGCAGCGGCACCTCTTCAGCGGCCGGTGGATCAAGCCTGTGACGCCGGAGGGGCGGGACGCCCTGCCGGCCTTCCGGGCCGCCCACGGACACGGGGAACAGGATACATGAGCAAACGAAAACCGCCCCGAAGGGCGGTGATACGAATCTCAGTGAAGCTTGATAAATGGCACGAAAAGGGATTTCGCGGTCTGCGGACCGCGACCAGGGCTTTGTCAAGACCGAAAA
>CAMKAE010000129.1 GCA_946410395.1 uncultured Clostridia bacterium | reverse complement strand
GCCCTCGCATTTCCGTATATCCGCCATCTCTTCTTCAAGCTCCTGAACGGACTGATTCAAGTACGGGATGCCCATGGAACCGTAAAAATCGATGAGATCGAATTTGTGAACGCCCAGAATCTCGGCAGCCCGACCGTGAGAGATGGTCAAGTTCTGAATAAGCGGATACAGCAGCATTGCGTTGCGTTCAAAAGAGCGGCGCTGATCTGTTTCACCAAGATATGGCACCATCCCCTCCGGGACTGATATTTGCACGTTCACAGTTTCCATTCAATCACCTCTTTCGGTTTGCTGCCCTGTAGCCACAGCGTTCAGTCTCCCCGCGCGGTTGCAGAAGCCACCCATGGACAGGGACATCAGGATCAGGGCGGGGATACTGAGCAAAGTCGATGTAAGGGAGTTAATCGTAGAGATTCTGGCTAATTCGTAGCCGCTCATGAGCCCGCTACGGATGGCCTGATTGACCAGCGCACCCGTCAGCGTATCGCCCAGAAGGTTCCCCCCCAGACTGAGGACGCCTGTCAGGATCGTCAGCACAATGACGGAGGTGCGCGACGCACGGTCGGTGCGGAGACGGCGCGTGTGGATCATGTAGATCAGGCAGACGGCGAAGGGGGCAAGTTCGAACAGCACTCGGAGGAGCGCCACCCGCCAGTTGATGACAAGAATCGCCATCTGAGCCACCAGCGCGGCGGCGCACAGGATCATGGCCACGAGCGCAAGGGTACGGATGGATTTCAGAGACATGGATCTTTCCTTTCCGGAATCTCCCCCGGTGTCGTATGAAAGCACAGCGGCTGCGGCCTCACGAACCGCAGCCGCCGATTTTTTGTGTGTCAGGCGTTGTTCATCTGGTCCAGCAGGCCCTTGAGGATCTCGTGGTTGATCCGGCCCTGGGAGAAGGAGATCATGCCGCGCAGGGGCAGGTAGGCCATCATGGCCTGGCCCATCTCGTCGCTGACGGCCTCCTTGGCCGCCTCGGAGTCCTCGGGCTTCTGCTCCTCACTGTCGCCGAAGATGGCGGCGGCGTTGTTCATCAGCTGGCTGATCACCGCCATGGCCTTGGGATACTTCGCGATGTCCATGGTGATGGAATCCTCGGTGAAGGTCATGGGCAGCACCACGGTGCTCTCCACGGTGACCGGCGCGCAGAGGACGGGGGTGTCCGCGTCCTTGCAGATCTGGATGTCGAAGACGCCGGTCTCCACGTGCCAGTCATGGATCTGGGTATTCCAGTAGGCGAAGGAGCGCTTGTCCAGGGTGAAGGCGACGGTCTTCGTCTCACCGGGCTGCAGCGCCACCTTGTCAAAGCCCTTCAGCTCGCGCACCGGGCGGAAGACCTCGCTCTCCCGGTCGGAGACGTAGAGCTGTACGACCTCCTTGCCGGCGCACTTGCCGGTGTTGGTCACGTCCACGCACACCTGCAGGGTGTCGGTATCCTTGATGCTCTCCGCGCTCAGGCGCAGGTTGGAGTAGGTGAACTCGGTGTAGCTCAGGCCGTAGCCGAAGGGGAAGAGCACCGGCATCTTCTTCTTGGTGTAGTACCGATAGCCCACGAAGATGCCCTCATTGTACACGGCGGTGTTGCCCTCTCCGCCGTAGGAGAGGAAGCAGGGGGTGTCCTCCAGCTTCACGGGCATGGTCTCGGGCAGGCGGGCGCTGGGGTTGACCTCGCCCCAGAGGACAGCCCGGTTGGCGGTGCCCACGTTCTGGCCGCCCAGATAGCCCTCGATCAGGCCTTTGGCGCAGGCCAGCCAGGGCATCTCCACGGGAGAGCCGTTGTAGAGCAGCACCACCAGGTTGGGGTTGACGGCAGCCACCTTTTCGATCAGGGCGTTCTGGTTCGGGGGGATGCGCATGTGCTTGCGGTCATAGCCCTCGGACTCGTAGCTGTCCGGCAGGCCGGCCACCAGCACCACCTTGTCCGCGGCCTTCGCGGCCTCCAGGGCCTCGGCCACCAGGGCGGCGTCCTCGTCGTCGGAGTTGATGTGATAGCCCTGGGCGTAGGTCACGCCCTTGTCCGCCGCGGCGTCGAGCAGGGAGGTCACCTTGAAGCTGTTGATGTGGGAGGAGCCGCCGCCCTGGAAGCGGGGCTTCGCGGCAAACTCGCCGATGACGGCGATCTTCTCGCCGTCCTTGAGGGGCAGGATGCCGCCCTCGTTCTTCAGCAGGACCTCGCAGTCTGCGCCCAGCTTGCCGGCCAGGATGTGGTCCGCCTCCTTGTCCCAGGGGGTGGAGGGGTCGGCGTGCTCCAAATAGCGGTTGTGCACCTCAATGATGCGCTCCACGCAGATGTCCACGTATTTCTCATCCAGGCGGCCTTCGCGCACGGCCTTGACGACCTCCGCGTCGTTGACGCCCGCGGAACTGGGCATCTCCATGTCCAGGCCGGCTTCCACGCCCTTGACCCGGTCGGAGACCGCGCCCCAGTCGCTCATCACGATGCCGTCGTAGCCCCACTCCTTGCGCAGCAGGTCCGTCAGCAGCCATTTGTTCTGGGAGGCGTATTCGCCGTTGACCTTGTTGTAGGAGCACATGAAGGTCCAGGCCTTGCCCTTCTTGGCGGCGGCCTCGAAGGCGGGGAGGTAGATCTCGCGCAGGGTGCGCTCGTCCACCACGGAGTCGGAGGACATGCGGCGGTGCTCCTGGTCGTTGGCGGCGAAGTGCTTCACGGACACGCCGATGTGCTTGCTCTGCACGCCCTGGATGATGGCGGTGGCCATCTCGCCGGCCAGGTAGGGATCCTCGCTCATGTACTCAAAGTTGCGGCCGCACAGGGGGGAGCGCTTGATGTTGATGGCCGGGCCCAGGTTCACGGCCACCTGCTCGTGCTGGCACTCGGCGCCCACGGCCTCGCCCATGGTGCGGACCAGCTCCCGGTCGAAGCTCGCGGTGGAGCCGCAGGCCGCGGGGAAGCACACGGCCTTGATGGAATCGTTCACGCCCAGGTGATCGGCTTTGTCGTCCTGCTTGCGCAGACCGTGGGGGCCGTCGGAATACATGACGCCCTTGATGCCCAGGCGGTCGACGGACTTGGTGTGCCAGAAATCCAGGCCGGAGAGCAGGGAACACTTTTCCTCCAGGGTCATCTCGGCCACCAGTTCGCGGGGAGTCTTGCTCATGGGGGTTCCTCCTTGCATTTTCGTTGATCAGTCAGATCGAGCCGTCCTTTGACGGGCATCGCTGGCTTCATTATAAAAGCAGCGCAGACGTTTGTCAAACCCTTTTCGGCGCTAAATCTTTGTATACAAGCGGCGGCCGCTCCGCTTCGTCCGCGGCGCTTTCGCCGCACTTTTGCGCAACATTGGTCCCGCGGCGTTGACATCCGGCCGCGGCGGCGTTATAATGCTTTCCGGCAAGGATTTTTACAATTCATACAACTGAATTTATGCAAGGGAGGAATCGCCATGAAATACGTTCTCGGCATCGACCTGGGCACCTCCGGCACCAAAACGGTGCTGTTTGACCAGGAAGGTCACGCCCAAGCCTCCAGCACGGTGGAGTATCCGATGTATCAGCCCCACAACGGCTGGGCGGAGCAGGCCCCCGAGGACTGGTACAACGCCGCCGTGGCCACCATCCGCACCGTGCTGCAGAAGAGCGGCGTGGCCAGGGAGGACGTCGTTGCCCTGGGCATCTCCGGCCAGATGCACGGCCTGGTGATGCTCGACGAGAAGGGGCAGGTGCTGCGGCGCTCGATCATCTGGTGCGACCAGCGGACCGCGAAGGAGTGCGACGAGATCCATGAGAAGGTGGGCCGGGAGCGGCTCATCAGCATCACGGCCAACCCGGCGCTCACCGGCTTCACCCTCTCCAAGCTCCTCTGGGTGCGCAACAACGAGCCCGAGAACTACAAGCGCTGCGCGCACATCCTCCTGCCCAAGGACTATGTGCGCTACATGCTCACCGGCGATTTCGCCACCGAGGTCAGCGACGCCAGCGGCATGCAGATGCTGGACGTGCCCAAGCGCAAATGGTCTTCGGAGCTGCTGAAGACGCTGGACATCGACGAGAGCCTGCTGGCGAAGGTGTATGAGAGCCCCGAGGTCACCGGCCACATCTCCGAGGCAGCGGCGAAGCTCACCGGCTTGTCCCCGGACACCCTGGTGGTGGGCGGCGCCGGCGACAACGCGGCTGCGGCCGTGGGCACCGGCGTGGTGGAGGACGGCAAAGCCTTCACCACCATCGGCACCTCCGGCGTGGTGTTCGCCCACACCGACCAGCTGGCCATCGACCCCAAGGGCCGGGTGCACACCTTCTGCTGCGCCGTGCCCGGGGCCTGGCACGTCATGGGCGTCACCCAGGGCGCCGGCCTGAGCCTGAAGTGGTTCCGCGACAACTTCTGCGCCGCAGAGAAGGACACCGCCGCACAGATGGGCGTGGATCCCTACGACCTGATGAACAAGGAGGCCGCCCTGTCGCCCATCGGCTCCAACAAGCTGCTCTACGCGCCCTACCTGATGGGCGAGCGCACGCCGCACCTGGACGCGGACTGCCGCGGCGTCTTCCTGGGCCTGAGCGCCATGCACACCCGCCGCGACCTGCTGCGGGCCGTGATGGAGGGTGTGACCTTCTCGCTGGCCGACTGCCTCGGCGTGCTGCGGGAGATGGGCGTGGAGCCCAAGGAAATGCTGGCCTGCGGCGGCGGCGGGCGCTCTCCGCTGTGGCGGCAGATGCTCGCGGACGTCTTCGGCTGCCCGGTGGCCACCACCGTGAACACCGAGGGCCCGGCCCTGGGCGTGGCCATCCTCGCGGGCGTGGGCGCCGGCTTGTATCCCTCCGTGCCGGCGGCCTGCCGTGCCATGATCCATCAGAACCAGGCCCAGGCTCCGATCCCGGAGAACGTGCCGAAGTACGCGAAGATCTACGACGTCTACAAGCAGCTGTATCCGGCCAACCGCGCGGTCTTCAAGGCCCTGGCGGCGCTCGAGTGAGGTGAGGCGTATGATGAAAAAACTGACGGCGATCGTCCTGGCCCTGATGCTGATCGGCCTGACCCCCGCGGGCCTGGCGGACAACGGCTTCCTGTTCATGGTCTCCTTCCTCGGCGCGGACGACGCGCTGGGCAGCCCCGCCGGCATTTATGCCATGGACGAGGTCGAGGAGGGCGTCATCTGCACCCTGTTCTTCGACTTCCCGAACGGCACGCTGACCCTGATGGGCGAGGATGACACCGGCGCGCCCCACTCGGTCATCTGGACGGCGGAACCCACGATGATGCTGGTGATGCTCGGCGCCGTGAGCGCCAACTACGGCGTGACTGCCTCCCTGTGCGAGCACGGCCTGCAGCTGGCCTTCCGCCTCAACGAGGAGGACCAGGTCACCGGCGTGGTCGCCAACGAGACGGACGCGGCGCAGCTGGCCGAAGTCATCCAGGCGATGTTCAGCACGGCGGCCGGGAGCTTCGAGGCCAGCGAAGAGGGCAGCGCCGAGTAAGCAGGCGCGGAGCGAAAGGGAGAGGCGAGAGTATGCGGTGTCAGTATTGCAACAGCACGGAGAGCAAGGTCATCGACTCCCGGCCCACCGAGGACGGGACCAGCATCCGCAGGCGGCGGGAGTGCGTGGGCTGCGGAAAACGCTTCACCACCTATGAGAAGATCGAACAGCTGCCGCTGATCGTGGTCAAGCACGACGGCCGCCGGGAGACCTTTGACGCGGCCAAGGTCCGCAGCGGCATCCTCCACGCCTGCCAGAAGCTGCCGGTCACCGCCCAGCAGATCGAGGAGATCACCTCCCGGGTCGAGCAGGGCGCCTACCGCAGCAGCGCGGACGGCGAGATCTCCACCGAGCGCATCGGCGACATGGTCATGGCGGAGCTCAAGCAGCTCAACGACGTGGCCTACGTCCGCTTCGCCGCCGTGTACCGCAAGTTCACCGACCTGAGCACCTTCATGGAGGAGCTCCAGAAGCTGCTCAACGAGAGCAAAGCGGACCTGGACCACGAGGAATAAGCGGAAAACCCTGCAAAAAAGCCATTTTTCCCCAAAATCTTTTGTGGAAACGGCTTGCACTGCACCGCAAGATATAGTATAATGGGCTTGGTTCCCGAGGGGAAGAACAATAACGATAAAGGAGAGCAGAACCATGAATAAGCAAGAGCTCGTCGAAAAAGTATCCTCCAAGGCTGAAATCACCAAGGCTGAGGCCGCCAAGGCCGTCAACGCCACCCTGGAGAGCATCACCGAAGGCCTGGTCGCCGACGGCAAGGTCGTCCTGGTCGGCTTCGGCTCCTTCGAAGTCCGCGCCCGCAGCGCCCGCGAAGGCCGCAACCCCCGCACCGGCGACAAGATCAAGATCGCTGCCACCAAGGTGCCCGCCTTCAAGCCCGGCAAGGACATGAAGGAAGCCGTCAACGTCAAGAAGGGCAAGAAAAAGTAAGAAACCTTTTCGCCCGGTTCATCCGGGATCGGAAGCGCCTGCCGTCACCCCTGCGGGTCGGCGGGCGCTTTT
>CAMKAE010000128.1 GCA_946410395.1 uncultured Clostridia bacterium | reverse complement strand
ATCGGCGGCGGCTGCCCCAACGGCAAGAAGTTCAAGGCCGTGCAGACCGGCGGTCCCTCCGGCGGCTGCCTGCCCGAGTCCCTGCTGGACACCCCCGTGGACTATGACAACCTGATCGCGGCGGGCTCCATGATGGGCTCCGGCGGCATGATCGTCATGGACGAGGACAACTGCATGGTGGACATCGCCCGGTTCTACCTCGACTTCATCGTCGACGAGAGCTGCGGCAAGTGCGCGCCGTGCCGCATCGGCACCAAGCGCATGAAGGAGATCCTCGACCGCATCGTCGAGGGCAAGGGCGAGGACGGCGACATCGAGAAGCTCGAAGCCCTGGCGGAGACCATCAAGGCCACGGCCCTGTGTGGCCTGGGCAACACCGCGCCCAACCCTGTGCTCTCCACGCTGAAGTTCTTCCGGGACGAGTATGAGGCGCACATCTACGAGAAGCGCTGCCCCGCGCATCACTGCAAGAGCCTGCTGATGTACAAGATCGATCCCAACAAGTGCAAGGGCTGCACGGCCTGCGCCCGCGCCTGCCCGGCCGGCGCCATCACCGGCACCGTCAAGCAGCCCCATGTCATCGATACCAAGAAGTGCCTGAAGTGCGGTTCCTGCATCGAGAAGTGCCGCTTCGGCGCCATCAGCCGTGAGTAATTAAGGAGGACGTGCAAAATGGAAAACATGATCTCCCTGACCGTCGACGGCATCGCGGTCGAAGTGCCGGCCGGCACCAACGTCCTCGAAGCGGCCCGCAAGGCCGGCGTCAACATCCCGACGCTGTGCTACCTCAAGGACATCAATGAAATCGGCGCCTGCCGCATGTGCGTGGTGGACACCGGTGCCCGCGCCCTGCAGGCGGCCTGCGTGCTGCCCGCGGCTCAGGGCATGGTGGTCAAGACCAACACCCCTGCCATCCGCAAGTATCGCCGCACCCTGCTGGAACTGGTGCTCTCCGCCCACGACAAGAAGTGCCTCACCTGCATCCGGTCCCAGAGCTGCGAGCTGCAGAAGCTCTGCCGTGAGCTGGGTGTGGAGAACGGTGACCGCTTTGCGGGCGTCACCAACGACTACGCCATCGACGACGTGTCCCCGTCCATCGTCCGGGACAACAACAAGTGCATCCTGTGCCGCCGCTGCGTCGCCGTCTGCCAGAAGGTGCAGAAGGTGGGCGTCATTGGTCCGGTGATGCGCGGCTTCAAGACCGCCATCGAGTCCCCCTGGGGCCTGAAGCTCAATGAGATGGCCTGCATCAACTGCGGCCAGTGCATCACGGCCTGCCCGGTGGGCGCCCTGCACGAGAAGGACGACACCGCGAAGGTCTGGGCTGCCCTGCAGGATCCCGCCAAGCATGTGGTCGTGCAGCCCGCTCCCGCCGTGCGCGCCGCGCTGGGCGAGGAATTCGGCATCCCCATGGGCACCTCCGTCACCGGCAAGATGGTCAGCGCCCTCAAGCGCCTGGGCTTCGACAAGGTCTTCGACACCGACTTCGGCGCCGACCTGACGATCATGGAGGAAGCCAACGAGCTGGTGGAGCGCGTCACCAACGGCGGCGTGCTGCCGATGATCACCTCCTGCTCGCCCGGCTGGATCAAGTTCTGCGAGACCTACTATCCGGACTTCATCCCGAACCTCTCCAGCTGCAAGTCCCCCCACGAGATGGTGGGCGCGATGGTGAAGAGCTACTACGCCGAGAAGGCGGGTGTCGACCCCAAGAACATCGTGGTCGTCTCCGTCATGCCCTGCACCGCCAAGAAGTTCGAGGCCGCCCGTCCCGAGCTGGGTCATGACGGCATGGCCGACGTGGACATCGTCATCACCACCCGTGAGCTGGCCCGGATGATCAAGGAAGCCGGCATCAACTTCAACCTCCTGCCCGACGGCGACTTTGACAGCCTGATGGGCGCATCCACCGGCGCGGGGGTCATCTTCGGCGCGACCGGCGGCGTGATGGAGGCGGCCCTGCGCACGGCCTACGAGACCATCACCGGCCAGACCCTGGAGAAGGTCGACTTCGAGGCCGTCCGCGGCACCCAGGGCATCAAGGAAGCCACCGTGAAGGTGGGCGACCTGGACGTGAGCGTGGCGGTCTGCTCCTCCACCTCCAAGGCCGCGGAAGTGCTCGACAGCGTCCGCAAGGGTGAGAAGAAGTACACCTTCATCGAAGTCATGGCCTGCCCCGGCGGCTGCGTCAACGGCGGCGGTCAGCCCATCGTGGACGCGGACACCCGCGCCACCGTGGACGTGCGTGCGGTCCGCGCCAAGGCCCTCTACGGCGAGGACGCGAACAAACCCCTGCGCAAGAGCCACGACAACCCCGAGATCAAGCAGATCTATGCGGATTATCTGGACAAGCCCGGCAGCCACAAGGCGCACGAACTGCTCCACACCACCTATGTGAAGCGCGAGAAGTACACCGACTGACGAATTTATCTGCCGCCCCGCCCGAAAAGCGGGGCGGTTTTCTGTGCCTGCATTGCGCGATTGCGCTTCTTGCATTTTTACGGTGTTTGCGCTATACTATGAAAGCCAAAAAAGACATCAGGAGGGAGCACCATGAAGCTGATCATCGCCATCGTGCAGGACGAGGACGCGAACCGGCTGGTGAGCGCGCTGATGAACGAAGGCTTTGGCGTGACAAAACTGGCCACCACCGGCGGCTTTCTGCGGGCGGGCAACACGACGCTGCTCACCGGCGTGGAGGACGACAAGCTGGAGGCCGCGTTGGGCATCATCGAGAAGGTGGGAAAGGCCCGCAAGCAAATGACCGCGGCGCACATCCCGGTCAGCGGTATGGCCAGCAGCGCCTACACCACCTATCCGATCGAGGTCACGGTCGGCGGCGCCACCGTGTTTGTGCTGACGGTGGACAAGTTTGTGAAGTACTGAGATGGCGGAAGCATTTGACGCAAGCCTGACCGCGGCGGATTTTGCCGGTCAGCCCGCTGCGGAGCGGCTCCTCGGCGGGAGCATTCCGCATGCGCTGCTGATCACCGGCATGCCGGGCGTGGGGAAGCGTTCCCTGGCCCAGCTGATTGTGCGCACGCTGCTGTGCACCGGCGAGAAGAAGCCCTGCGGGGCCTGCCCGGCCTGCATCCAGCTGGCCGCGGGCAGCAATCCGGACGTCTTTGTCCTCAGGCCGGGCGAGCATATCTCTCCCAAGACGAGGGACGGCAGCAAGGGCATCTCGGTGGACGACATCCGCGAAGCGGTGCGCCTCGCCGGAGAGCATGCCTACGGGGCTGGGAACCGGGTCTTCGTCATCGAGCAGGCGGAGAATATGAACGAAAGCGCGCAGAACGCGCTGCTGAAGACCCTCGAAGAGCCGCAGCCCGGCGTCGTGTTCCTGCTGCTGACAGACATGGCGGGCATGCTGCTGTCCACCATCCGCTCCCGGTGCCGCGAGATTCAGCTGCACCTTTGGCCGGACAGCAAGGTGCTCGCGGTGCTGCGGGCGCACGGCGTCGCGGAGGCCACGGCGCTTGCGGCGGCGCAGGCGGCGGGCGGATCCATCGGACGGGCGCTGGCCATCGCATCGGACACCGCCTGGTGGGAGCGGCGCAAGCGCCTGATGGAAGACTTTTTCGGGCTGGAGAAGCGCAGCGACATTCCGCTGGTCAGCGCGGACTGGCGCGAGCAGAAGGGCGAAGCCGACGCGCTGTTCGACGACCTGACAGGCATGGTGCAGACCCTGATGCTGGTGCGTTATTCCCGGGCGGACAAGGCGCAGCTGGCCGACTATCCCGATGCCTGGCAGCGCATGGCGCAGCAGGGTGACGCAGCCGCGTTTGTCCGCCTGCTGGACGCGATCTCGCAGGCCGCCATGCTGCGGCAGAGCCAGGTGACCTGGCAGGCGATCCTGGAGCAGCTGATGCTCCGATTCATGGAGGAAAAATCCAAATGGTGAACATTGTGGGCATTCGCTTTCAGAATGCCGGGAAGCTCTATTTCTTTGATCCTGCGGACCAATGGCCCACGCCGGGCGATTATGTGGTGGTGGAAACCAGTCGGGGGATGGAACTGGGCGAGGTGGTGACCGGCGTCCACGAGATCGAGGAGGACCAGCTCACCGCACCGCTCAAGCCCGTGATCCGGGTGGCCACGGCCGCGGACGTCCAGCACGACCGGGACAATCGCAACGCGGAGAGACAGGCCTACGAGGTCTGCCAGAAGAAGATCGCGGAGCACCGCCTGGACATGAAGCTGGTGTCGGTGACCTATACCTTCGATAACAGCAAGATCCTCTTTTACTTCACGGCCAACGGACGCGTTGATTTCCGCTCGCTGGTCAAGGACCTTGCGTCGGTGTTCCACACGCGCATCGAGCTGCGGCAGATCGGCGTGCGCGACGAGGCCAAGATGCTGGGAGGGCTCGGCCCCTGCGGCCGTCCCATCTGCTGCGGGACCTTCCTGGGCGACTTCCAGCCCGTGTCCATCAAGATGGCCAAGGAGCAGAATCTTTCCCTGAATCCCACCAAGATCAGCGGCATTTGTGGCCGGCTCATGTGCTGCCTGAAGTTTGAGCAAGACAACTATGAGCAGACCCGCAAGCGCATGCCCCGGATTAGCAAGGAGATCAAAACACCGGACGGCACCGGCACGGTCAGCGACCTGAACATCATCCGGGAGCAGGTGACGGTGCGCATCGCCAAGGGCGACGCCTTCGAGAACAAGGTCTATGCCCTGGAGGAGATCCGGGAGCTGAACGCGCTGCCGGATGCCAAACCGGCCAAGCCTCAGGAGCAGGCACAGCCGCAGGAGCGTGAGCGCAGGCGCCCGAAGCCCGTCCAGCGCGTGAAAGCGGAAGGCAAAGAAAACAGTACGGAGACTTCTGCAAAACCGGAGTCTGAGCACCGGAAGGCGCCCGATAAGCAGACGAACAACGCATCAACTGCACAGGACAAACCTGAAAAGCCTGAGAAAAAAGAGAATCCGGTGTCCGCGGCTCAGCCGCAGCCCAAAACCAGTTCCTGGCGAGCTGCGCTGGACGAAGCGATGAAAAGCGCGAAGGGGGAGTGAAATCCTCCTTTTTCTGTGCTTGCCTGTCTTTCCTGACGAAACGCAGTAAAAACGAAAAATGATTGACACATCGGGCAAACCGTGTTAAAATTGAAAAAGCCCAAATAATCGTTAGTCAGAATAAAAGGAGGAAATCGTATGAAAAAAGGGCTCGTTCTTGCGCTGGCTGTTGTGATGCTGCTTTCCGTAGCGGCTGTCGCGTCTGCTGTGACGATTCCGAATGCCAAGGATCTTGAGATCCCGGAGATTCCACAGTTGCCCGTGATGCAAACGAAGAATAACGGAACCACACAGACCGTTACCTTCTCTGAGCCGGTGGACTGGATGGCTGCCGTTTACTGTGACGGAAAAGAATGGACCTGGAATGATGTGACCTGGGCCAGCCAGGATCACCTCGAGGCGACTGTGGACATGACCGCCCACAAAATGTCTCCCGGCTACGGCTTCTGGTCCAGCGCCAATTACGATGCCGACGGCAACTGCACCTGGTCCGGCGCGGGTTTCTATGAGATGGATTACGCTTATGACGTGATCCTCCCGGACGGCACGGACGTGAAGTTCAGCAATGCCGGTGAGCCCAGAGAGCTCACGCTCCGGCTGGCTGGAACCGAATATTTCGGCAGCGGCAAGTCTGTTGACACCAACGTGTTGATGAAGTATCGTCCGAACGCTGCCGGCAAGGTCGTGCCTTATGTGCATGAAATCAAGGAAAGCTATCGGAACGGCTCGACCATTGTCGGCCACTTCTCCATGAACGGCACGCCCTACAGCGTTGTTCAGACGGCCCCCGACGGCACGAAGACCATTCTGTTCGGCCGCGGTGCGGCTGCCGCACCCGCCGATGATACGCCCGCCGAGCCGACCGAAGGCGGCGAAGTGCTGTTCGAGGGCGAAGCCACCGGCGCTTTCCCGAGCTGGGAAAGCTGGCAGGACAACAACGTTGCGCTGGACCTGAAGCAGTATGCTGCCAAGCTGAACGCGCTGGCTGAGGGCCAGTCCATCGCCGTCACCTACACATCTGCGAACAATCCGCCCCTGCTGCTGATCCAGCCCCAGAACGGCGACAAGGCCTGGTCCTGGAACCAGATCGAAGCGCCCGACTCCAACACCACCACCGATGCCGGCAAAGTTGCCACCTACAGCTACAACACCATCGTCAACGCGATCGGCACGCCGAACGCTGAACTGACCTATTCCTACTTCGCCCTGTACGGCTACGGCGAGGACGCCACCGTCACGAAGGTGGAGATCCTGCCCGCGGAGTAAACTCGCAGACAGAATCAGAGTAGACAAAAGGAGCCCGACCCCTGAGCTTTTCGGGGATCGGGCTCCTTTTTCGCGCCGTCACTGCTCGGCGTCGCAGTAGGCGCAGCGGTAGCGGTGCTTCTCCCGGTTTACCAGCACGAAGACCTGGTCCAGGCTGCTCTCCACGGTGGTGATGCAGCGCGGATTGCGGCATTTGACCGTGT
>CAMKAE010000127.1 GCA_946410395.1 uncultured Clostridia bacterium | reverse complement strand
AAATATTGCAATGAACTCGGTTGGGCCTCTGCGGAAGAGAAGCGTCGGATCATAGATTGGTTTGAAGTATATCGCAAACGAGGCTATAACCATCTTTCCGACAGTTACGCAGATGATATTATCAGATTGCCGGAAAAACCACAGAGCAAATAACAGAATGGAAGTGATGATATGGCGACAGCAATCGAAAAAGAGTATATTCAGTTTTCAAAAAAGGTGACAAGCTGGGGCATGATCCTGATGACCATTTCGCTGATGTGCTGCCTTGCGATCATCGCTTTTTGCGGACTTGATCCATAGGCAGGCAACGCAGTTGTCTCTATTTACACTTCGTTTTCAGCCGTTGTCGGCGTGATCGTCGGTGCGTATCAGGGCAACTCATCGCTTGAAAAATGGGTTAAAGGAAAATACCAGATTGACAAGTTGCTTAAAGCCGAAGAGCCAAATGAAGAGACTCTCGGCTAAATAACCGGAGGTGTTTTGTATGATGTTTGATTGGACTCAGATTATTATTCTGCTTATTGGTATCGTTTTCTCTGTTCTCGGCACACTGGTTGCTAAACAGCTGATTCCGTGGCTAAAGGACAAGAAGCTTTATGACGCCGCTGTCGTTGCGGTCGATGCAGCCGAGGCGCTCTATGGCCGGTATCATGGCGAAGAGAAGCTGAAGGCCGCTCTGGACTCTCTGGCCGCGAAGGGGTATAAGATCGACTCTAAAGCGGTCGTCGAGGCGCTGAACGCTGCGTGGAAGAACCTGGATAGCGCGATGTTCTTCTCTGGCGAAAAGGAACTGCTTGGTATCAACGGATAAAAATTGGGGTATGCCGATTTGGCATACCCCTTTTTATTTGCTAAAATGGCTTTACGAAATATCTGCGGCACAGATACTTTGGAAAACCATTTTTGACATTCTTTATGTGCTGCTGGAACTTATTTTGTCGATATGGGATGGGGTCTCCAAAACCTTTGTTGAGGGTTCGAGTCCTTCTGCCCCTGCTCCCCCAAAAACCAGCAATAATGCGGGTTTGCGGGGGTTTTTCATTTCTGAAAAGGCCATATAGCCTTTCATTCAGCCTTTATGGCGGCTTCTGCGGGGCGAAACAGGAAGCGAGCAGCCCCGCGCCTCAGCCGCTTCCGAGCAGTGCGTCCACGCAGCTCTCGATGTCCTGCGCCCTGCACAGCAGCCGTTTCTTCCGGATGTCGTCCCCGCAGGGCCATGCCATCAGCTTCTTGATCCGGCCCAGGGCGATCGTCTCCTGAAAGCGCTCCTGCCAGCCTTCATACAGGGCGGTATACCAGGCGCGCAGCTCTTCTTCGCCCGCCGCCGCACCCCCGCGGAGCCTCCGCGCCAGGGCGGGATCCGCCAGCAGGCCGCGGCCGATCATGACCGCCTCCGTCCCGGGGCAGCGCCCGGTCAGGGCCCGCACGTCCTCCGGCGTCCGCAGATCCCCATTGTAGACCGGGTGCGCCAGGCCGCTCCGCAGGGCCAGGTCAAACGCCTCCGGGTGGATCCCGCCGGTGTACTGCTCCCGGGTCGTGCGGACGTGGATCGTCACATGGGCAAAGGGATAAGCCGCGAGCAGCGGCAGGAGCGCCGGCCACTCCTCCGGGCTTTCGCAGCCGATCCGGGTCTTGACCGAGAGCGAGACCGGCAGCGGCTGTGCGAACACACGGTCCAGGAACGAGCGCAGCGCGGGCAGGTCGTGGAGCATCCCGCTGCCCCGTCCCCGCCGCGTGACCGTGGGCGACGGGCAGCCCAGGTTCAGGTCCGCGCAGGCATAGCCGAGCGCGCTCACGTATGCCAGCCAGGCCAGCAGCTGCCCCGGGTCCCGGGTCAGCGCCTGGGGCAGCACCGTGAGGCCCCGGTTCTCCTCCGGGGCGATGTCCCGCTTCTCCCGGGTCGTCAGGGACAGGGACTGGGTCAGTTTGTGAAAGGGCAGGCCGTAGACGTCAACGCCCCCGAACAGCTGCCGGTGAACGCGCCGGAGGACACCGTCCGTGATGCCCTCCATCGGCGCAAAGTAGATGATCATCAGGATGCCTCCCCCGGTTTTGTCCGGAATCACGCGCCGTTTGCTCCGCGTCAGGCTGCGGCGCGCTTTCGGCGGTTTCCGACGCGAGCATACCATAAACCGCCGGCATTGGCAACGGGGATTCCGCGGCAAATGCAGCCAAAGCGCCCGGGCCTGCGCCGTTCCGTCTCCGCTGACGCATCGCACACAAAAAAGTTATGCAAGCATATGCAAAATGTGCAATAATGTCTGCGACGAACCGCTTGCGGAGAAATCCGCCGAAATCTGAAGGAGGCTTGCTCTGACGAAAACCGCAAGAAGAAGCGTTTCACTTCTCATGGCCGCTGTGCTGGCCCTCGTGCCGCTGATCGCGGGCGCTGCCGCCGAGGGGGACATGGGCCCCCTGTCCGTGAAGGACGGGATGCTGCAGCCGGTCTTCACATACACGGATGCCCTCACCCCGGATTACACCAACGCGGGCAGCGACATTCTCCGCTTCTGCGTCTGGGTGGAGACGGATTACGACCAGCCTGCAGGTCCTCCTGCCGGTGGCCGAAGCCGCCGAGTGACGGCTGTTCCTCCTCCGCCCGCACAGAGCGGCGCGAACAGCATCAAAAAGGAAGCCCTTCCGCCAAACACGCGGCGGAAGGGCTTCTTCCGTTTCCGGTCAGGTCCGTTTTTCCAGCTCCCGCTGCATCCTGAAATAGTCCTCCGTCAGGGTCCTGAGGCGCCGGGCGGTATGGTCCAGGATCATCCACACCTCCGAGGGATTCCTGCGGAACAGCTCCCGCAGGTCCTCCATGCCAATGGTTTCCAGGGTGGTGTTGTCCTCCAGCACCACCACGGTCGCGCTCCTGGGCTCGCCTTCCAGCAGGCCCATCTCGCCGAAAAACTGGTTGGCGGAGAGCTCCGTCAGCTTCTGCTCCCGGTCCGTGCCGTAATTCGCAAAGACGCCGACGCGGCCGAAGTTGACCTCATACATGCACGCGCCGGGCTCGCCCTCCCGGTAGATCACCGTGCCTTTGTCATAGGCGGCGATCTTCGGGGCGGCGTTTTCCTTCCCGCTTCTCAGGCTCTCCTCGCTGGCGGCGGTTTCCGCACGGCTGCCGCCGAAGAGCGACAGCACGGCGATCCGCGCCCTGTCCAGCAGGCTCAGCGCGCGCGGCTTGCCGCCCTCCGCCTTTGCACGCTCCAGCTCGTCGCACAGCTGCACATAATCGCCGGAGAGCGCCCGGATGCGGCTGCCCAGCAGCCTGATCAGCCCGCAGATCCGCTCCGGGTCCCCGGTCAGATCGTCGTTCAGGTCATGGACATCCAATTCCTGTAGCCGGGTGTCCTCCAGGGCTGTCACCGTGGCCACCCGCTGCTGTCCGGCCAGCACGGCCATCTCCCCGAAATAGTCACCGGCATGCAGTTCGGTCAGGCGTTGTTCGCCGGTCTTCCCGCTGCTCGCGGTCACCGCGACCGATCCGCTCAGCACATGATAATAATGCGTTCCCTTCTCCCCTTCGCGGTAGACGGTCTCGCCCTGCCGAAATACTCGTTCTGTCATGTTTCATCAAGCCTTTCTGTTTGTCCCGCCGGTCTTTCCGTCCCCGGCACCGCGCTCCGCAGCCTCCCGCAGCGCCTTCAGCACCTGCCGCTGAACCGGCATGCGCCGCACTTTGGGCCAGGCCGCCGCATAGTGCTCATACAGTTCCCGGGCTTCCCGCCTGTCGAGGGAGGGGATCCCCGCCGGCATGGCGCCATGCGCCGCCACCAGCGTCCAGTAGATGCCGGGCGGTTCCTGCGCGCAGGCGGAGGGAGCGTCGCAGATCAGGCGGAGAGTCTCCGCCATCTCGCCGGCGCTCCCCGTCTGCGCCAGGGCCTCCACGGCCTCCCGCAGCGCCTTCAGGAAGTCCGCGTGGCACGGGTCGTCCGCGGGCTTGCGGCCGAAGCCGAAGAGTCCATCTCCGGGGCGGCGCCTGCGCTCCGCCTCGCGCGCCTTTTCCAGATAATCCGCGTAGATCGCCCGGATTTCGTCTGCCTGCACGGCGCTTTCTCTCCTTTGTCTGCCGCGCGCCGTTTGCCGCGTCAGGCGGAAGCGGCGGGCCCTGTCATCGCGTTCCGGCCGGCGGCCTTATGCCTTGCTTGTCTGTGGCGCTATTTTGTCTTCATGCTTCTTTTCCCGATGGAAGCGGGAGAAGAGGCTGATGGAGGAGCCGTTCTTGGAGATGATGTCGATGACGACGGCGGCCAGCAGCACGACGCCCAGCACGATCTGCTGGATGTCCTGGCCCAGGGACATGATGGACATGCCGTTCTTGATGACGCCCATGGTCATGGCGCCGATCAGAGCGCCGCCCACCGTGCCGATGCCGCCGTAAGCGGAGGCGCCGCCGATGTAGCAGGAGGCGATGGCGTATAGCTCGTCACCGGCGCCGGCCTGCGGGGAGGCGGCGTTCAGGCGCGCGGCGTACACCAGGCCGGCCAGCGCGGCCAGCAAGCCCATATTCACATAGGCGAGGAACAGCATTTTCTGCGTCTTGACGCCGGAGAGGCGCGCGGCGTTGACGTTGCCGCCCATGGCGTACAGGTGACGGCCGATCACCGTGCGGCTGGTGATGAACAGGTAGACCAGCAGCACGACGGCCACCGTGAAGAGCACCGTCGGCAGGCCGAAGGCGGCGGACAGGGAGTAGAACAGCCACAGCAGCACGGCGGAGATAATCACGATCTTCACCACCATGGCGGCCACGGAGTCCACCGGGTAACCTTTCTTCACCCTGCGCGCGCGGCCCACCACCTGCAGCACGATGAAGCCGATCACAACCAGAATGCCGATGAACATGGTGGTTACATTGATGCCGAAGTCAATGCCCAGCAGACTGCGGATCAAACCGCCGAGGAAGTCGGGCAGATAGGCGTTGAACATGGCGTTGAACGTCGCGGGGAAATTGTTGATGGTCAGGCCCTGCAGGATCATCATGGTCAGGCCGTAGAAGATCAGCTGGCCGGCCAGCGTCACGACGAAGGCCGGGATCTTTATGTAGGCGATCCAGAAGCCCTGCCACATGCCGATCAGGATGCCGATCCCCAGGCAGAGCGGCACCGCCAGATACACCGGCATTTTGCCCTCGATCATGAACTTGGCTGCACACGCGCCGATAAAGCCCATCACGCGGCCGACGCTCAGGTCGATATTGGCGCTGCAGACAATGCACAGCAGCATGCCGCAGGCCAGGATGATGATGTAGGCGTTCTGGTTGATGATGTTGGACACGTTGGTCGGAGACAGCAGCGTGTAGCGGGTCATCACGAAGAAGATCAGCGTGATGAACACCAAGGCCACCAGCATCATGTTTTTCTTGGAGCCCTGCATGATCGCCCGGTAGCGATCGGGGTTTACGGCCTTGATCAGCATCAGCACGGATAACAGGGCGCTCAGGCCGCCCAGCCAGAAGAGGATGTCCCAGATGTCCCGCACGATGTCCCGGAAGCTCCTGGGCGCCGTGACGTTGTCCACATTGCCGCCCACTTCGCGGTACACGGTGAACTGCGCGCCCAGGTCCAGCCCCGGGAAAGCCCCGGCGATGGCCGCCGCCGAGTTCTCCGTCAGCTTTTTGAGGGTGCTCTCGACGCTCAGGTTGGAGGCGCTCTCGTCCTTGTCGATCTTGGTGATGATCTTCAGTTGCGTCCGGATCTGGTTCACGCGCAGCGGGATCTGCTTCTGCGCCTTCGTCACCGCTTCGGTGTCGCTTTCGGCCAGGTCGGACACCCCGGTGATCTTGTCAAAGTTGTCCTGCATTTTCTTCTGCGCAGGCTCCACCTTGGCGATGGCGGCGTCCGCGTCCGCCAGCAGCTTGTCCAGGTCCTTCAGCAGTTTCTCCCGCTCGGCCAGCGGATCCTTGGGCGCGGCGGGTTCGGCGCCCTCGGCGGGAGGCGCTTCCTCCCCCAGGGCCGCGGCCAGGGTCTCCGCATCCGCACCGGCCAGGAGGTCGCGGTTGCTCTGAAGCTGGGCGCGGTAGCCGTTGATGTTCTCCAGCGCCGGGGCCACCGTGTCCATATAGGCCTGGGCGCGGACCGTGTTGTCCTCCAGGATTTCCCGGTAGACCTCATACTCGGAGGGCTGGTTGTTCCGGTCGGCGATCATGCTCAGCAGGCCCCAGACTCCCAGGCCGACGAGCACGACCGCGATGGCCGCCAGAACCAGACAGCTGATGATTCCTTTGCGTTTCATGGTTTCATCCCTCTTTCACAGCGTTTATTGCTCTGCGCTGACGCCGATGTTAGTCTTGCTGGCTTCCATGATCATCTCCATGATGACTTCCTGGCTGGCCTGCGCCGCGGGGAGCTCGCCCACCAGCCGGCCCTCGCACATGACATAGATGCGGTCGCACATGCCCAGCAGCTCGGGCAGCTCGGAGGAGACCATGAGGATCGACTTCCCCTCCGCCGCCATGTCGTTGATGATGCAGTAGATCTCGTATTTCGCGCCCACGTCGATGCCGCGGGTG
>CAMKAE010000126.1 GCA_946410395.1 uncultured Clostridia bacterium | reverse complement strand
GCCGTGACGGTGAGGGTATAGGTGCCCTCCGTCAGGGTTTTCTGA
This sequence comes from uncultured Clostridia bacterium, assembly GCA_946410395.1. GTDB lineage: Bacteria > Bacillota > Clostridia > Christensenellales > Aristaeellaceae > RUG11272. Next base: position 6,557 of record CAMKAE010000126.1, on the reverse strand, counting down.
GCCAGGCTGTAGCGCGCTTCGCTCAGCGCGGCCCGGTCCGCCTCGCCCTCGGGCCCCGTGACCGCAGCCTGCCAGCCGTCCGCCTCGCCCGCCTGCTCCCAGGTGAACACCAGCGTGCCCTCCGGATCCCAGGCGTGGTGCCAGACATTGGCCTCATCCGGGGCCGCGTCCCGCAGGCTCAGCGTCAGGCCGGCCTCCGGCGGCGGGAGCGGCTCCGTCCCGATGAGGTTCAGGGGCGCATCCTCCTCCGCCAGGGCCATGCCCGTCCCGGCCAGCAGCAGCGCGGTCAGCAGCAGGGCCAGCGCCCGCTCACAGCCCCGCATCGTCCTCAACCTCTTCCGCAGGCGCTTCCTCCGGCTCCAGGGTCGTCACCAGCACGCTCATGCCGAAGGTCACCCGCTCGTCGGGGGTGAAGTCCACCAGCACCCGGTAGGAGGCCTCGCCGCCGTTGTCCTCCGCCAGGGCGGACACCAGCACCACCGTGCCCTCATAGGTCGCGTTCTCGTCCGTCTCCAACTCAATGGTCACCTTGTCCCCGGCCCGGATGCCGCCGCGGCTGTCCTCGGGCACGGCGGTCTCCACCCGCATGGTGCCGGTGGTCCAGATCACCGCCACCGGCGCGCCGCCCTGCACGCTGCCGCCCCTGGACGCGCTGATGCTGCCCAGCACGCCGTCGGTCCCGGCCTTCACCTCGGTGCCCGTCATGTAATAGGCGTCAAAATCGCCGTTGAGGGTCTCGATGAGCAGGTCGCCCTTGCGGACGGTGTCCCCGTCCTTCACGGCCACGCGCACGATAGCCCCGGAGGCCGTCACGGCCGTCGGGCTGATCCGGGACACCGTCCCCTGGCCCACCTTCAGGCTGTTGGTATAGGCCGCGTCCCGGTACAGATACACCGTGTCGCCTGGGATGAAGCTGCCCTCGGTGACCTTCACCGTGTAGGCGGTGCCGTTGATGGCGGTGATAGTGCCCACGCCGGTGCGGGCGGTGTTGCTGCGGCACTGCAGGTAGACCGTCTCGCCCACGTGCACGAACTTGGTCGCCGTGGCGTTGTAGGCGTTGTCGGTGGAGGCAGACACACTGTAGACGCTCCCCTCCTCGATCCAGAGCACCGCACCGTATCGGTCCGCGACCGCCTGGGCAGAATCCCCGGGCTCGCCGAAGACGCCCGTCACGGTGCCGTCTGCCGCAGCATAGACCTTGTCGGTGCGAAGGGTGAAGAGCACGTCGTCCGCGGACACGCTCTGGCCCGCCTCCGCCGCCACCGTGTCCACCGTGCCGCCGATAGGCGCATAGACCGTCACGGTCTGCGCGGCGGTGACCGTGCCGTCCAGGGTCAGGGTGTCCGCCGCCGCGGCCGTGAGGGCCAGGCAGCACAGCGCCGCCAGGGACAGGATCAGGAACTTTTTCATAACAGCCTCCTTTTCAGTCGTTGAGGAACGGGGAAACACTCACACTGAGCGCAGCGCATCAATCGGATTAAGCCGGGAGGCCTTGCGCGCCGGCGCGAAGCCGAAGAGGATGCCCACGGCCGCGGAAAAGCCCACGCCCAGCGCGATCGCACTGCCCGAGAGCGTAAAGGCGGCGCCAAGCACATTGCACAGCACCATTGACAGCACGACGCCCATCGCCACGCCCAGCAGGCCGCCCATCATGGAGAGCATGAAGGACTCGATCAGGAACTGGGCCTGGATCTGCCAGGGCATGGCGCCCAGTGCCTTCTTGAGGCCGATCTCCACCGTGCGCTCGGTCACGGTGGTCAGCATCATGTTCATGATGCCGATACCGCCCACCACCAGCGCGATGGACGCGATGCCGGCCAGCAGCGTGGACATCATGCCCATCATGGTCTGCATGGTGTCCTCCACCGAGTCCATCGAGGTGACGGTGTAGGTGTCGTCCTCGAAGTCGAAGAGCGCGTCCAGGGCGTCCTCCAGGGCGGACTTGGCCCGGTCGGAGGTCACGCCGTCGGCGATGTACACGGTGAGGCTGGTGATCTCGTCGGTGCCGTTCAGGCGCAGGGCGGCGGTGTAGGGCACGATGATGTCCGGCGAACCGGTGAAGATCGCGGAGATCCCGCCGCCGGTGTCTTCCTCATAGCGGCCCACCACGGTGAAGGGCATCCCGTTGACGTACAGCACTTCCCCGATGGGATTCACGCCGTAGAAGAAGGCCTCCACCGCCTCCGCGCTGATCAGGCAGACCGGCGTCGCGTTGTCGTCGTCGAAGGCTTTCAGGGTCCTCCCCTGGACCACCATGTCCCCGTTGAGCACAAAGTAGTAGGCGTTGCGCCCCGAAGCGGTCAGCTCCGTGGAGATCGTGCTGCCATAGGACACGCTGCTCACGTTCAGGCCCACGTTGGGCGTGATCCCGTCCACCTCGTCCAGCGCGCTGAGCTTCGCCAGGTCCGCCGCCGTCAGGCCGGTCTTCAGGTCGCTGCCCGTGACGCTGACCGTCAACGTGCCCACGCCCATGCTCCGGAAAGAGGAGGCCAGGGACCCCGACACCGCGTTCACCGTGGAGATCAGCGCGATCACCGCGGTCACGCCGATCATGATGCCCAGCAGCGTCAGGAACGAGCGCACCTTGCTGCCCCGGATGTTGTCCAGCGACATGCGGACGCACTCCCCCACCATCACCAGGGCGGATCGGATCCGTTTAAGCATCGCCCGTTCCACCCCCTTCGGTGATCATCCCGTCGATGATGTGCACCACTCTTCGGGCGTTGGCGGCGATGTTCATGTCGTGGGTGATCATGATGATGGTGCGTTTTTCGGCGTTGAGCTCCCGGAAGAGCTGCATGATCTGCCGGCCGGTCTTCTGGTCCAGGGCGCCCGTGGGCTCGTCCGCCAGCAGGATGGCGGGATTGCCCACCAGCGCCCGGGCGATGGCCACCCGCTGCTGCTGACCGCCGGAGAGCTGGCTGGGCAGGTGATCCATCCGGTCCGCCAGCCCCACCCGCTCCAGCATGGCCATGGCCCGCTTCCGGCGCTCCCTGCGGCCCACGCCGGCGTAGATCAGCGGCAGCTCCACGTTCTTCAGGGCGTTCAGGCGTGGCAGCAGCTGGGAATTCTGGAAGATAAAGCCGATCTCCCGGCTGCGGATCTGCGCCAGCTCCCGCTCGTCCAGCTCCGCCACCCGGCGGCCCTTGAGGATGTAGCGCCCGGCGGTGGGGGTGTCCAGGCAGCCGATGATGTTCATCAGCGTGGACTTGCCGCTGCCGGAGGGCCCAAGCACCGAGAGGAATTCCCCCTCCGCCACCTGCAGGTTCACCTGCCGGAGCACATGCACGGCCTCGTCGCCCATGATGTAATCCTTGTCGATGCCCCGCATGTCAAAGAAAGTCTCGTTTTCCATGGCCTTGCCCTCAGTTCCCGCTGCCGGGCCGCGTGCGCGTCCCCTGGCCGCCGCTGCCGCCACTGCCGTTGCTGTTGCGGCTGCCGGGATTGTTCCAGCCGCCCGCAGGCTGATTGACCTGCTGGCTGCCGAAGGTGGACTGCATGAAGGCCGCCCAGCCGGCGTCGCTCTCGTCCTGCTTCGCCGCCGCATAGATTGTTTCGCCCTCGGCCACGCCCTCCCGAATCTCCACATAGCTGCCGTTGGAGACGCCCAGCGTCACGGGGCTCACCGCCATGGTGCCGTCCTCCTGCTGCTTGAAGACAAAGGCGGTGTTGTCCGGCGCGGTGCCGATGGCCTCCGCCCGCAGGATTACCACGTCGGCGGCCTCCTCCTTCGTCACGGTCACCGTGGCCTGCATGCCGGGATAGACGCCGCTCTCTCCGGTCAGGTCCACATCCACCGCGGCCGTATAGTACACGGTGTTGTTGCCCGAGTAGGTGGAGAAGTCGATCTCCCCGATCTTCGAGCGCACCGTGACCCCGGCCAGGCTCACCGTCACCCGGCAGTCCGTCCCCTCCTGCACCTCGCCGATGTTGGCCGCGCTGATGCGGATGTTCACCCGCATATGGTCAAAGTCCACCAGCTTGAGCAGGTTTGCGCCGGCGGCGACCTCATCGCCCTTGGCGACCTCCAGGCTTTGCACCGTACCGTCGAAATCCGCGGTAAAGGTGGTGCCGTCGCTCAGGCGGAGCAGCTTGTCCCCCTCCTTCACCGTGTCGCCGCGCTGCACATAAATCTCTCGCACCTTGGCCCCGGCCGGCGCCGTGTAGGTCCGGCTATCCTTGAGCTGCAGCGCGCCTGTATAGCTCAGGGCGTTGGAGATCGAGCCCACCTGCGCCGTATAGGGGTCGTAGACCGTCCGGTATTCCGCCCGGGTCTTCTGCACCCACAGATAGCCGCCAAAGCCCAGCACGCCCAGCACCAGCACCCAGATCACCGCCTTGCGGATCCGCTTGCGGCGCTTCCTGCGCAGCCTCGTCCGGGCCAGCTCCGCGGCGCTGTATTCCGCCGTGGCGCTCTCCGCGATTTCCGGGGTCACTTCCCCGGGCGTTCTCTTCAGAGCCTTTTTCATGCGCTTCCTCCTGTGAAAACTGCCGTTTCCATTAATAACCATAGCATGCAATGATGTCAGACGCATTAACGGAATGTGATGGTTGTGTGAAAAGCAAAACCCTCATCCGGCACAGCGGGTGAGGGCAATGGGCGGCGGGGAATCAGGGTTCGGCCTCCTCGGATAGGGGTGATTTCTCCACCGTTCCCTCGGCTTCCTGGGTCTGAGCGGCGGTCTGATCCAGATAGAAGACGCAGAGGGTGGTGTCGTAGTACAGCAGGATGAACAGCGTGACGGCCATGTCCGTCACCAGCCCGAGCACCGGGGAGAGCAGCGTCAGGGAACTGGTAACCCAGGAGGCCATCATCAGGCCGGCAAGGAAGGTCAGCGCCATCAGGATCAGCCGCCTCAGGCGGCCCTTCACAAAGGCCTTGCTGAGCCGCACGCTCTCCAGCACGCCGGTCTCCGGCCGGTCCGCCAGGATGATCCCGCTCATGCTGTAACGCAGGTAGGCCCAGGCCGACAGGAAGAACATGCCCGCCATGCCCTGGAGCTGAAACATGGAGGCCATCATGAGGGCCGTCTCATCCAGGATGCCGCCGTTGGCCAGCGCCCGCCTCACCGCCAGGAACTGCCCCAGCATCATCAGCGCAAAGCCCGGCACCATCCACAGGACGATGCGGAAGATCAGGTACAGCCGGTGGGCGATGGCCTTGTGCCAGATGGCACCCCTGGACAGGGCGTCGGCGATCGTGATCTCCTGACCCCGGATCAGCTTCAGCTCGGCGGCTGTGCGGCCCGTGGACAGGAAGGCGGTCAGCACCCAGGCCAGCACGCAGCCCCCGGCGATCAGCAGGTCGTTCTTCCCCGCCGCCAGGATCCGGTCCGTCAGCGTCACGAGCCCCGCATTGGTCAGGGAGCCGTCGCTCACCCCGGACAGCAGGGTGATCAGCGCGTTGGCGTCCCGGTTCATCCCCATCTGCAGAAAGGCCTGGGACAGGAGCAGAAACAGCGTGGACAGCAGCGCGATCAGCATGATGGTGCCGCGGTTGCGGGCAATGGCCATCCGGGCTTGAATCCGGTAGATCACATTGGGTACGGTGGGTTTCACAGATCGGACCCCCTTCGTTTCCGGACGCCGGACACCGGCGCCAGGGTCAGGCCGAAGATCGCCCAGGCCATGGGCGAGGTCAGGCAGATGGAAAAGGTGAAGAAGCCCTGGATCAGCCAGCACAGGATGCACCCGGCCAGCACCCGCCCGGCGTTCCCCCGCCGCGCACAGCGGACCAGCAGCAGCGCCGTCAGGGCCAGATACAGCAGCAGCCCCGGCACGCCGCCGGACACCGCCTGCCAGAGAAAGAGGTTGTGCGGGTTGTCGAAGGACTGCGTCAGCGCGATGCCCAGCCGCCGCGCCGCCGCGGGCAGCTCCGCCCGGAAGCCGTCCGGCCCGGTGCCCAGGATCGGATGCGCCCGGAGGATCTCCAGCGACGCCCGCCACACCCCGACGCGCTCCGAGCCAAAGCTGTCCTGCGCCCGGCCGTTGAGCAGCTCGTGGGCTTCCCACAGCCCGCCCGCCTCCGGCGGGATCGGCGCCAGCGCCAGCGCCAGGATCACGGCGGCGCACAGGGCAGCGGGAACAGCCGCCGCCAGCCACCTGGGGCACCGCGGGCCCGGAAAGAACCGGAAGACCGGCACCAGGCCGCCGATCAGCAGGCTTGCCGAAAGCAGCAGCATCGCCGCCCGGCTTTGCGGAAGGACCAGGGCAATCGTATCGCCGCCGTCCAGCCAGGGCAGCTGCACGCTCAGGCGAAGCAGCCCGCACAGGCAGGCGGCCGCGAAGAGCAGCGCGGCCCGTGGGCGCACCGACGGCCGCCGCAGCGCCAGCGCCAGCACATAAAGGCCCAGCGCAGCCATGGCGATCAGACCCGCCTGGACCTCCATGAACAGGATCAGCGCAAAGCCGGCCAGTCCCACGCCGAAGCAGACCGCGTGGGCTGGGCCGCCCCGAAGCAGCCACGGCAGCGTCAGGAAGGGCACCGTCAGAGAGAGATAACCGATATTCATGTCAATGTTGCCGATGGTGCCCTGGAACTCATAGTTCGTCCGGAC
>CAMKAE010000125.1 GCA_946410395.1 uncultured Clostridia bacterium | reverse complement strand
ACTATGCGTCCGGTTCCATCAGCTCCACCAGCACCGTGTTCTGGATATCCATCCCGCGGCGCGTGAGTCTCCAGGACCCGTGCTCATGGATCAGGAGCCCGCGGTCCGCGAGCTGGCTAAGCTTTTTTCCGTAAACGGCAGAAAGCGGCTGTCCGTGCATCGCCTCAAAAGCCGCTTCAGACACGCCTTCCGTCATCCGCAAGCCCAGCATCAGGGACTCGAACATCGCATCCGTTCCGCTGGCCGCTTCGCTCTCCCGGCCCGTGCCCGGTTCACGAAGATAGTCGGCCATTAAAGCCGTGTTGGTCTCCCGCAGGCAGCTTCCGTCCGGGCGGAGAAACATGGACGCAGCCGCAAGGCCGAGGCCGAGGTAAGGCACGCGCTGCCAGTAGCCGATGTTATGCCGGCAGGCAAAGCCGGGCTTCGCGAAATTGCTGATCTCATACTGCGCATAACCGGCCTGCCCCAGAAGCGAGATGGCCTTGTCATACATGGCCCGCTCGGTCTCCTCCTCCGGCAGGGTCAGCGCGCCGCTGTCCAGGTCATCCTTCAGCGGGGTGCCGTCTTCCGGAATCAGGCCGTAGCAGCTGATGTGCTCAGGCGTAAAGGACAGCGCGGTCTGCAGGGTTTCTTGCCACATGGCTTCGGTCTGTCCCGGCAAGCCGAACATCAGGTCCAGATTGAGGTTCCGGATTCCCTGCGCCCGGATCAGGCGGACGCTCTCCCCCACCGCGGCGGTGTCATGGATACGCCCCAGCATGCGCAGCAGCTCGGGCTGGGCGGCCTGCATGCCCAGGGAGAGACGATTGACGCCTTGTGCCTGCGCGGCAGACAGCCAGTCCGCCGTCAGGGTGCCCGGATTGGCCTCGGACGTGATCTCCGCGCCATGCTTCGGCGGAAAGAGACGAAAGACGCCGTCCAGTAGCCTGTCCAGCAGGGACGGCGGCAGCACGGAGGGCGTTCCGCCGCCGATGAAAACGGTCTCCGGGCGGAAGGTGCCGAGGGCGGCTGCCCGCGACTGCGCCTCTCGGATCACCGCGGCGACATAATCCTCCATGCGGTCTTCCATCCCGGCCCAGGAAGCAAAGTCACAATAACGGCATTTCTTCCGGCAAAAAGGAAGATGAATATACAATTCCATACGAATGGCCTCAGAAGGGCAATGGCACGTTGTCCCCGCCCGCAAGGAAGGCAGAGACCTCGTCCGCCACAGCCAGATTCAGCACCGGAAGACCTTCCCGGACGGCATAGCGGACCGTTCCGGCCGTGCCGCCTTTGGCTGTGCAGAGGAAGGCGACGCACAGGGCTGCATGATCGACCATGAAGCGGTTGCGAACGATCATGCAGCCGGGATAATACCGCGGGGACAGGACGATCAGCTTGTCTGCCTGCTCCCGGATTTCCCTGTACAGCTGCGCGTCGGTCTCCGCCCAGGCTTTCGCCTGATCTTCGCAGGGCAGCGCAAGCAGTAGGGAGAGATCGGCCAGGCCGTCCCGCTTTTTCTGCAGAACAACGGAGGCGGCCATGGTGTCAAAGCCCATGGCGCCTCCACAGATAAAGCGCCGGAACCCGCGGCTGTAGAGCGCATCGATCACCGCTTCGACAGCGCTCCACAGGACGTGGAGCGGCATAAACGCGGCAGGATCTCGGTGACCGGTAAAGCACACGCTTCTCAGGCGCAGCGTGGGATCCCGGGCATCATCGGCCAGGCTCAGGTATCTTCCATCTTCAGCACTGCCAGGAAGGCCTCGCTGGGCACCTGGACTGTGCCAAACTGGCGCATGCGCTTTTTGCCCTCTTTCTGCTTTTCCAGCAGCTTTTTCTTTCGGGTAATATCGCCGCCGTAGCACTTGGCAAGCACGTCCTTTCGCATGGCCTTCACGGTTTCGCGGGCGATGATCTTGCCGCCGATGGCCGCCTGGATCGGGATCTCAAACTGCTGGCGCGGAATGACTTCCTTGAGCTTCTCGCAGAGCACCCGCCCGCGCGGGTAGGCTCTGTCGCGGTGCACGATCTGGCTGAAGGCGTCGCACAGGTCGCCGTTGAGGAGGATGTCCAGCTTCACCAGATCGCTGACGCGGTAGTCCTTGAGCTCGTAATCAAAGGAAGCGTATCCGCGGCTGCGGCTCTTGATGGTGTCGAAAAAGTCGAAGATGATCTCATTGAGGGGCATCTCGTAGTTCAGCTTGACCCGGCTGCCCTCGTACTGCATGTCCACGAAGACGCCGCGCTTTTCCTGGCAGAGGTCCATCAGCGTCCCGACATAGGCCTGGGGCGTGAAGATCTCCGCCTTGACGAAGGGCTCCTCCGTCGAGGCGATTTCCGTCACTGGTGGGAGCTTGGTCGGATTGTCGATGTGCAGCTCCGTCCCGTCGGTCTTGTGAATGTGATAGATGACCCCGGGGATCGTGGTCACCAGGTCCAGGTCGAATTCCCGTTCCAGCCGCTGGGTGATGACGTCCATGTGCAGCAGGCCCAGAAAGCCGCACCGGAAGCCGTATCCCAGGGCCACGGATGTCTCAGGCTCAAAGGTCAGCGACGCGTCGTTCATCCGCAGCTTCTCCAGCGCGTCCTTGAGCGCCGGATAGTCCGCGCCGTCGGCCGGATAGATGCCGCAGAACACCATGGGCGTCACCTGCTTGTAGCCCGGCAGGGGCTCGGCGGCGGGATGGGCCGCATCCGTGATGGTATCGCCCACCCGGGTGTCCCGGACGTCTTTGATGGAAGCAGCGATATATCCGACGTCGCCGGGCTTCAGGGCGTCGCAGGGCGCATAGCCCGGGTTGAAGGTACCCACCTCCACGATGTCAAACTCGCCGCCCGTGGCCATCAGGTGCATCCGCATCCCGGGCCGTACCGTGCCTTCCTTGATCCGCACAAAGCAGATCGCCCCGCGGTAATTGTCGTAGACAGCGTCAAAGATCAGGGCCTTCAAGGGCGCCTGCTCGTCGCCCTCCGGAGCTGGGACGTACTTCACGATGGCCTCGAGCACGTCGCCGATGTTCTGCCCGGTCTTGGCGGAAATGCAGGGAGCGTAGGACGCATCCAGGCCGATGACATCCTCGATCTCGGCCTTGACCGCCTCCGGATCGGCGCTGGGCAGATCAATCTTGTTGATCACCGGGATGATCTCCAGGTTGTGGTCCAGCGCCATATAGCAGTTGGCCAGCGTCTGAGCCTCAATGCCCTGGGTCGCGTCCACAACCAGCAGCGCGCCATCGCAGGCCGCCAGGGCCCGGCTGACCTCGTAGGTGAAGTCCACATGGCCGGGCGTGTCGATGAGGTTCAGCTCATAGGTCTCCCCGTCAGACGCCGTGTAGTTCATCCGGACAGCCTTGCTCTTGATGGTGATGCCGCGCTCCCGCTCAAGCTCCATGCTGTCGAGAATCTGCTCGACCATCTCCCGCTTCTCAAAAACCCCGGTGGTTTCCAGCAGCCTGTCCGCCAGGGTGCTTTTGCCGTGGTCGATGTGGGCGATGATGCAGAAGTTGCGGATCTTTTTCAGTCTGCTGTCACTCAATTCCGGGTGCCTCCTTGTCGGATGCAGGGAGCTTTCTGGCGCGCTCCACCGCATCTTCGTAAAGCCAGTTCTGGCAGCGCAGGGGCTTCTCCCTGCCGGGATAACGGCGCCGGTAGGTGCCGTCGGGCTCCTGGTCGCGGGCCGAGCAGTTGTCTTCCCACATGACCCGGAAAATGGTTACGATCCGCTCACGGGCGTCCGGATCCTGAATCGGGCAGGCAACTTCCACGCGCCGCAGGGTGTTGCGGGTCATCCAGTCGGCGCTGGCAATGTAGATCTTTTCCGCCGGCCCGTCGCCGAAGATGTAGATCCTGCTGTGCTCCAGGAAACGGCCGACGACACTGATCACACGGATGTTGTCCGTCTTTCCCGGGATGCCGGAGCGCAGGCAGTTGATGCCGCGGATAATCAGATCCACCGTTACGCCGGCCTGCCCGGCCTCGATGAGCTTGTCGATGATGGCCTTGTCCGACAGGCTGTTCAGCTTGGCACGAATATGTCCGGTGCCGCCCGCCCGGGTGACGGCGATCTGCTGATCGATCATCTCCAGGATCCGGTTCTGCAGGCCGTTGGGCGCGACCAGCAGTTGCTGCAGGCCGTCCACAGTCTCCGCCTTGAGCAGGGCTTCAAACACGGCCTCCGCCTCCAGGCCGATGACCGGATCCGCGGTGATATAGCACAGGTCGGTGTACAGACGGCTCGTCTTTTCGTTGTAATTGCCGGTGCCCACCTGGGTGATAAACTGCTTGCCGCCGGCTGTGTTCCGGGTAATGAGGCAGAGCTTGGAGTGAACCTTCAGGTGCTCCACGCCGTAAATCACATGGCATCCGGCTTCCTCCAGACGCCAGGACCACTCGATGTTGTTCTCTTCGTCAAAGCGGGCCTTCAGCTCCACCAGTACGTCCACGCGCTTTCCGTTCAGCGCCGCAGCTTCCAGGGCCTCCACTACCTTGCTGTGGGGCGCAAGCCTGTACAGGGTCATGGAGATGCGCTCCACCGTCGGGTCCTCCGCAGCTTCGTTGAGCATGCTCAGGAACGGCCGGACGCTGTCATAGGGGAAGTGCAGCAGCACGTCTTTTTCAATCACCTGGGGCAGGATCGGTTTGCTCAGGTTCATCTGTGCGGTGTCTTGCGGGCGGAAGGAGGGGTAGAAAAGCTCGGCGCGGCTGCGCAGCCTGTCCCGGATCTCGCCGAAAAAGCTGACGTCCAGCGGCGTGCCGTAAGAATAAACCTGGTCCTGCCGAAGGTCCAGCTGCTGGCACAGCCGGTCAACCACCGCCGGGTCGATGGAGCGGCTCAGCTCCATCCGGATGGGGCACAGGCGTTGGCGGCGCTTCACCACCTCCGCCATGTGGTCCCGGTAATCCAGTTCGTCGTCATAGATGGCGTCCGCGTCGATGTCCGCGTTGCGGGTGATGCGGGCCAGCGTCTTGCTGGTCACCGTGTAGTTGGGGAACATGCTGGGCAGATAGTGCAGGATCAGCTCCTCCGCCAGCATGAAGGAGCCGGGCGTGTCGGGAACCTCGATCAGCCTCCGGAAGGCCGTGCTGGTGCAGGGCACAATACCGATGCGCTCCTTGTCGGCCTTGTTGGCCAGCACGCAAACGGCATAGATCTCCTTGTTGTTCAGGAAAGGAAAAGCCTGCTTCTTGGAGACAACAATGGATGAGAGATACGGCAGGTAGGAATGCTTGAAGAGGCTTGCCAGCTTTTTCTCCGCCTTGCCGGAGATCGTGTGGAAGTTGATGAGGGAGATGCCAATCTCCCCCAGCCGGTCCATCAGCGCGCCGTAAACGCGATCCCTGCGCTTGCACAGCTGCCTTGTGCTCGCCAGGACCTTTTCGATCTGTTCGGCGGCGGTCAGGTTGGTCTTGCCATCCCGGGCTTTGGGGTCGATCAGGTTCTGATCGTGCAGAGAGCCGACGCGGACCATGAAAAACTCATCGAGATTGCTCTGAAAGATCGAGAGAAAACTCAGGCGCTCGCACAGGGGCACCCGTTCGTCCTCCGCCTCCTCCAAAACACGCTCGTTGAAACGCAGCCAACTCAATTCCCGGTTCTCATAGCACCCGGTCATCTGGAAACACCTCGCCTTTTCCGTTCTTGGGTCAATCAGTTTCGGGCAATGCGGGCAAAACGGTCCGCATAGGCGGCAGCCGCCTGCCGTTCCACCGCGGTTCTTTCTTCTTCATACACGGGGTTTTCCCGCAATTCCCGCATGCAGCGCGCGGCCTCCTCCAGCAGACGCACATCGCCGTCGAGCAGAACGCCGTTCATCGCGTCGCCGGATTGCCTGGTGCCCAGCAGATCGCCGGGCCCGCGCAGTTCGAGGTCCTTGCGGGCGACCTCAAAGCCATCGTTGGTCTGTGTCAGGATCCGGAGCTTCTCGGAGCCGTCGGCCAACAGGAAGCACCAGCTCTCCTCGCTGCCGCGCCCGACGCGGCCACGCAACTGATGCAGCTGGCTGAGGCCGAAGCGCTCCGCGTTCTCCACGATCATCACCGTGGCGTTGGGCACATTGACGCCCACCTCGATGACGGTGGTGGAAACCAGCACCTGCATCTCCCCCGCCGAGAACGCCCGGAGGACCTCCTCCTTCTCCGCGGAAGGCTGGCTGCCCCAGGTGAGGCCCACCCGCAGGCCGGCCAGTTCATGTTCGGTCAGGTTTTTCCAGACCGTCTGGGCGGAGCGCACATCCTCCAATTCCTCGCTGTCCTCCACCAGCGGGCAGACGACGTAGGCCTGTCTGCCGCGGCTGATCTCGCTGCGCAGGAACGCGTACATGCCCGGTCGCTTTTCCTCGGGCACCAGGCGCGTTCGGACCGGCGTGCGTCCGGGCGGCAGCTCGTCCACGACCGACACGTCCAGATCACCGTACAGGATCAGCGCCAGGGTTCGCGGGATCGGGGTCGCGGACATCACCAGCACATGGGGACTGCGCTGATCCTCCGTTCCGCGCTCCTGCAGCATCGAGCGCTGCCGGACGCCGAAGCGGTGCTGTTCATCCGTAATGACCAGGCCCAGCCGGTGATAGCGGACGCCCTCGCTGATGAGCGCGTGCGTGCCGAACACGGCCTGCCAGG
>CAMKAE010000124.1 GCA_946410395.1 uncultured Clostridia bacterium | reverse complement strand
TCGCGGTCCGCAGACCGCGAAATCCTCTTACTGGCATTTAGCGTACTTAACTGAGAAAAGTATGAATCGGTCATCCGGAGGGAATGCGATGCGAGCCGAGAAACCCGACCTCGTCAGCCAGCGCATGCGCGCGCTGGCCCCGGAGATGGACCCCCTGCGGCTGGGCACCGGCTGGAAGCCGGATGACCTGGAGAAGCCGCAGATCCTGATCGAGAGCACCTTCGGGGACAGTCATCCCGGCAGCTGCCACCTGGACCGGCTGACGGAGCAGGTCCGGGCGGGCGTCCGGGAGGCCGGTGGCTTTGGCGCGCGCTACTGCTGCACGGACATCTGCGACGGCGAGAGTCAGGGCACCGACGGCATCAATTTCAGCCTGGTGAGCCGCGAAATGATCTGCGGCATGATGGAGATCCACGCCAGCGCCACGCCCTTTGACGGCGCGGTCTATCTCTCCTCCTGCGACAAGGGCATGCCGGCGGTGCTGATGGCCATGGGGCGCTGCAACATCCCCGGGGTCATCGTGCCGGGCGGGACCATGAGCGCCGGTCCGGACCTGCTGACGCTGGAGCAGCTGGGCATGTACAGCGCAAAGCATCATCGGGGCGAGATCGACGACGCGACGCTGCGCTGGGCAAAGGAGAACGCCTGCCCCGGCTGCGGCGCCTGCAGCTTCATCGGCACGGCTTCCACCATGCAGATCATGGCGGAGGCCCTGGGCCTGGCTCTGCCGGGGAGCGCGTTGATGCCCGCGGACAGCCCCGCTCTCGAGGCTGTTGCCCGGCAGGCCGGAGCGGCCGCGGTCGCGCTGGCCCGCAAGGGCATGCGTCCGCGGGACATCGTCACGGCGGCCAGCTTTGAGAACGCCATCCTGGTGCACGGGGCCATCTCCGGCAGCACCAACTGCCTGCTGCACCTGCCGGCCATCGCCCATGAATTCGGCATTGCCCTGGACGCCTCCGCCTTCGACGCGCTGCACCGCAAGGTCCGCTGGCTGCTGGACCTGCGCCCCGCCGGTCGCTGGCCCGCGGAGTTCTTCCGCTATGCGGGCGGGCTCCCGGCGGTGATGGAGGAGCTGCGCCCCCTGCTGCACCTGGACGTCCTGACCGTCACCGGCAGGACCCTGGGCGAAAACCTCGACGCGCTGCGGTCATCCGGCTATTATGACCAGTGTGCGGACGAGCTTGCGGCCTGCAACCGGAAGCGCCGCCTGTCCCTGACCCGGGAGGACATCATCCGCCCCTGGGACCGGCCTCTGGGAGAGGGCGGCAGCGTGGCGATCCTCTACGGCAACCTGGCCCCGGAGGGCGCGGTGATCAAGCACACTGCCTGTCCGAGGGAAATGTTCCGGGCCGTGCTGCGGGCGCGTCCCTTCGACAGCGAGGAGGCCTGTCTCTCCGCCGTGCTGCGCCATGAGGTGTCGCCCGGCGACGCGGTTTTCATCCGCTACGAAGGCCCGAAGGCCAGTGGCATGCCGGAGATGTTCTACACCAGCGAGGCCATCAGCTCCGACCGGGAGCTCGGCCGCAGCATCGCCCTGATCACCGACGGGCGCTTCTCCGGCGCGTCGACCGGCCCGGTCATCGGCCACTGCAGCCCGGAGGCCTTTGACGGCGGGCCCATCGCGCTGGTGGAGGAGGGCGACCTCATCGAGATCGACATCCCCGAACGGCGCCTGGCCATCGTGGGCGTTGCGGGCGAGCGCAAAACGCCGGCGGAAATCGACCGGGTGCTGGCCGACCGCCGCGCCGCCTGGACGCCCCGGCCCGCGCGCTATCGCAGCGGCGTTCTGCGCCTGTTCAGCGAGCACGCCGCCTCCCCCATGAAAGGGGCTTACCTCGAATTTGACCGCTGAGCGGTTTCACCCCGGCGGCGAAGCGCTAATGATCCCGTCACCCCACCGACAGCAGATGAAGGAGGAAACCCCATGCCCCGCACCATCAAACCCATGCCCCTGCCCGGCGTTCCCACCGCCGATCCGCAGCCCTGGGAGGCCGAACACGCGCAGGTAGCCCGCAAGGCCGCCACGGCTGGCTTTGTCCTGCTGAAGAACGAGGACCGCGTCCTGCCCCTGAAAAAGAGCAGCAAGGTCGGCCTGTACGGCGTCGGCGCCGTGAACACCGTCAAGGGCGGCACCGGCTCTGGCGACGTGAACGAGCGCTATGCCGTCTCCATCGCCGAAGGCCTGGAGAACACCGGCTTTGTTCTGACCAGCAAGGCATGGCTCGCCTCCGCCGCCAGGGCTTATCAGGAAGCACGGGAAGCCTGGCGCAAGACCATTTTCGACGATGCCGAAGCGACCGGCGACCATTTCTTCGCCGTCTATTCCCGCCACGCCTTCGTCGCGCCTTCCGGCGATCCCATCCCGGCGGACATCGGCGCCGACACGGGGATCTACGTCATCAGCCGCGTCGCCGGCGAAGGCGCGGACCGCGATGCCGGCCCGGGCGACTATCTCCTGACAGCCGACGAGGAGCAGCAGATTCACGACCTGTGCACAGCCTGCCCGAAGGTCGTGCTGCTGCTGAACGCGGGCGGCCAGATCGACCTCTCGATTCTGGACCGGGAGCCCAACATCAAGGCGGTGCTGCTCGTGGGCCAGCCCGGCATGGAGGGCGGCAACGCGGTGGGCGACGTGCTCTGCGGCGACGTGCCCGTCTCCGGCAAGCTCACCAACACCTGGGCGCTGCGCTATGCGGATTATCCCAACGCGGCCACCTTCTCCCACATGAACGGGGACGTGGACCACGAGATCTACGCCGAGGACATCTACGTGGGCTACCGCTACTTCGACACCTTCGGCGTGCCGGTCCGCTTCGGCTTCGGCGAAGGCCTGAGCTACACGACCTTCCATCAGGAGAGCGCGCAGATCACCACCCTGCCCGGAGGCGCGGTCCGCATCCGGGCCACGGTGAAGAACACCGGCGACCTTTCCGGCCGCGAGGTGGTGCAGGCCTATCTGCTGCTCCCCGACATCGCACCGGGCCGCGAGCTGCGCCGCCTGGCCGCCTTCGCCAAGACTCCCTGCCTGGCCCCCGGTGAGAGCGCCGCGGTGGAGCTGTGCTTCGGCCCGGAGGAGGCCGCCTCCTACTGTGAGAAGCGCGCAGTCTGGGCCGTGCCCGCCGGGCGCTACGGCCTGTGCCTGGGCACCTCCCTGAAGGACAGCAAGGTCGTGATGTGGCTGGAGGTGAAGGAAGAGAAGATCCTGGCCCGCTGCACGAACATCTGCCCGCCGCAGCAGCCCATCGACACCCTCCGCCCCGACCCAGAGAAGCGCGCGGCCCTGGCCGCCGCCGTGCCGGTGATGAAGGGCGCGGGCGCGTCCTGCGAATGGGACCTGTCCGATGTGAAGACCGTCACCTACGCCTACGGCAATCCGGATGAGTCCGGGGATGAGGCCGCTGCCATCGCCGCCACCCTCACCGAGGAGGAGATGATCCGCCTGGTCATCGGCGACCCCTCCAGAAGCCAGGGCAGCGTCATCGGCGCGGCGGGCGTCTCCGTGCCCGGCGCGGCCGCCGAGACCAGCGCCGCCGCCCAGGCCAAGGGCGTGGCCGGCATCGTGCTGGCAGACGGCCCCGCGGGCCTGCGCCTGAGCCAGGTGTGCTTCATCCAGAACGGCAAGGCCGTCCAGCGCGGCTTCCTGGCCAGCATGGAGCACGGCTTCTTCTCCACCGAGCCCGTGCCCGAGGGCGACCGCCGCTACCAGTTCTGCACCGCCATCCCCGTGGGCTCTCTCCTGTCCCAGTCCTGGGATCCGGAGGTGCTCAGGACCTGCGGCGACACCGTCGGCAACGAGATGGAGCGCTTCAACGTGACCCTGTGGCTCGCCCCGGGCATGAACATCCACCGCAACCCCCTCTGCGGCCGCAACTTCGAGTATTACAGCGAGGATCCGCTCCTCGCGGGTCTGATGGCCGCCGCCATGACCGAGGGTGTGCAGCGGCACCCGGGCTGCGGCACCACCATCAAGCACTATGCCTGCAACAACCAGGAAGACAACCGCATGGGCTCCGACAGCATCCTGACGGAGCGGGCCCTGCGCGAGGTGTATCTGAAGGGCTTCGGCATCGCCGTTCGCAAGAGCCAGCCGCTGTCCATCATGACCAGCTACAACCTGATCAACGGCGTTCATACCGCCAACAACCATGACATCTGCACCAAGGTGGCCCGGAACGAATTCGGCTTCAAAGGCGCGATCATGACCGACTGGAGCACGACCAACCGCGGCCCGGACTGCACCGCCGCGGGCTGCGTGAAGGCCGGCAACGACTGGACCATGCCTGGCGAGCCCATGGACCATGAATCCGTGAAGGCCGCGCTGGCCGATGGCAGCCTCAGCCGCCAGGACCTGATCGACTGCGCCACCCGCGTGATCCGGGTGATCCTGCGGTCGAACCGCTACGTCTAATACCGGGTATTCCAAAAGCCGGGGGCATCGCGCCTCCGGCTCTTTTATGTCTCTCTCAGTAGTGCACCCTCAGTGCCCCCGGCCGGACCTCGAAGACCGCCTCGTCCATGGAGACGATCTCTCCGTCGATCTGGACGCGCATGCCCGGCGAGGCGATCCGCACGCGCCTGCACAGCTCGTGACGGGTGATCTTGAAGCCCAGGATCTTTCCCCGCATCAAGCCGGGCAGATAGAAGGGGATCCGCCGGCGCGGCACGCTGTCCACCGTCATCAGGTCCAGCATGCCGTCCCCCGGGTCCGCCGCCGGGCAGACCGGGATCCCGCCGCCGATATAGCGCCCGTTGGCGATCGTGCAGATCAGGATGCTCTCCGTTTTCGTCTCGCCGTTCTCCCGCTCAATCGTGACCCGGATGGGCTTGTTGCCGAAGATGGCCCGGATCAGGCCCAGCATGTAGGGCAGCAGGCCGTGAAAGCGCTTCTTGTATCGCTCGGTCTGGTCCAGCACGGCCACGTCAAAGCCGGTTCCGCACACGTTGAGGAAGGGCTTGCCGTTGATCGTGCCCATGTCCATGGGCCGGGCCGGATGGGACAGCATGTGTTCCAGGGCTTCCAGGGGCTTTTTCGGAATGCCCAAGGTCTTGATCAGGTCGTTGCCGGTGCCTGCGGGAATGATCCCCAGGGCCGCGCCAGTGCCGGCCAGCCCCTGGGCGATCTCCAGCCCCGTGCCGTCGCCGCCCACGGAGACGACCGTCTCCGCCCCCTCGTCCGCCGCCTGCCGGGCCAGCTGCGTGGCGTGTCCCGGATGCTCCGTGCGCACAAAACGCGCTTCGATGCCCCGGTCCTTCAGGGCTTCCCGCAGCAGGTGCTCCGTCTCCAGTGCAAGGCCTGCGCCGGCCGTTGGGTTGACGATAAAGGTGTACAACGCGGTCCTCTCCTCTTCAAGAATCTCCAAAACAATACGTCAGGATTGTCAGCGCCACAAATGAAAACACGTTGTGTTTTCACAGTAAACCGGCATCCGGTGTGAGCCGGGTGCCGGTTGGTTCATCACTTGTCTCTCAGTTGCCGGCAACGATCTCCGCGATCTGCGGGCCGGTCAAGCCATACTCCACCAGCAGGTCCGCCGGCTTGCCGCTCTGGCCGAACTCGTCGTTGATGCCGATCTTCCGGAAGGTAAAGCTGCCCTTGCCGCAGATGGCGTCGGCCACCGCGTCGCCCAGGCCACCGATGACGCTGTGCTCCTCCACGGTGAACACATGTCCGGTCTTCAGCGCCCATTCCAGCGCCAGTTCCTTGTCGAAGGGCTTGATGGTCGGGAAGGTCACCAGCGCGGCGTCGATGCCCTTTTCCTCCAGGGCGTTGACCGCGTTGACGCAGTGCTCCAGCATGATGCCGCAGGTGAAGATGACACAGTCCTTGCCTTCCTTGAGCACCTGTCCCTTGCCCACGGTGAAGGGCCGCTCCTCGTAGACGGGAGAAGGCAGGCGGGCCGTGCGGATGTAGACCGGGCCGTTGATCTCGGCGGCCGCCTTCACGCACTGGCGGGTCTCGTTGGCGTCGCTGGGCGCGAACACCGTCATGCCCGGCAGCACGCGCATCAGGGCCAGGTCCTCCACGGCCATGTGGGAGCCGCCGTCCTCGCCCAGGGTGATGCCCGCGTGGGAGAAGCCGAACTTCACGTTGAACTTCGGATAGCAGACGCCGTTGCGGATCTGGTCATAGCAGCGCCCCGCGAACACCGCGAAAGTGGAGCAGAACGGGATCAGGCCCATCGTGGACATGCCGGCGGCCATGTCGACCATGTTGGCCTCGGCGATGCCGCAGTCGTAGAAGCGCTCGGGGTATTCTTTCTTGAACGCGTTGGTCATAGTCGCGGCGGCCAGGTCAGCGTCGAGCACCACCACCTTGTCGTTTTCCTTGCCCAGTTCCACCAGGGCCTTGCCATAAGAAACACGGATGGCTTCTTTTTCGCCCGTGGGCACGAGATTGATCTTGCTCATCGTTCAGCCCTCCAAATCTTTCAGCGCCTGCGCGGTCTGTTCGGCGTTCGGGGCCTTTCCGTGCCAGCCCACCTGGCCTTCCATGAAGGAGACACCCTTGCCCTTGAGCGTCTGCAGCAGGATCAGCCGCGGCTTGCCGGGGCAGGCCGGCGCGTGCAGCGCGTCGAGCACCTGCTGCATGTCGTTGCCGTCCTTGACCTCGATGATGTCATAGCCGAAGGCCGCGAACTTGGCCCGGTAATCGCCCAGGGACATGACCTGGTCGTTGGTGCCGTCGATCTGCATGCCGTTGTGGTCCAGGATCACGGTCAGGTTG
>CAMKAE010000123.1 GCA_946410395.1 uncultured Clostridia bacterium | reverse complement strand
TGCGGGATTTCGGTTCGATCCAGTCCCCGCAGCACGCCTTCTATCTGAACCTCGGGCTGGAGAGCCTGCATGTGCGCATGAAGCGCCACTGCGAGAACGGTCAGGCCGTCGCGGAGTTCCTCAGCGCGCATCCGCTGGTCAAGCACGTCAGCTACTGCGGTCTGCCCGGCGACAAATATCACGAGCGCGCGCGGAAATACCTGCCCAACGGCTCCTGCGGCGTGGTCAGCTTTGAGCTGAAGGGCGGCCGCGACGCGGCGAGCCGGTTCATGCGCGCGCTGAAGATCGCCGCCATCGAGACCCATGTAGCCGACGCCCGCACCTGCTGTCTGAACCCCGCCACCTCCACCCACCGCCAGATGACGGACGAGCAGCTGGAAGCCTGCGGCGTTCCGGCGGGCCTGATCCGGATCAGTTGCGGCCTGGAGGACACGCAGGACCTGATCGGGGATATCCGTCAGGCGCTGGAGGCCCTGGGCTGAGCAACCCAAAAACCCGTGCCGATGTGACACGGGTTTTGGTTTGCCCCGGAGGCGCTTCCTTTACTCGGCAAACGCCATGCAGGTGATGGTGAACTGCTTTTTCAGGGAGTCCTCCGCCATGCGGATCTCCACGGTGTGCTCCGCGGTTTCCTTGTCGTTGAGCACCAGGGTGACCTCGGTCTGCCCCCAGCTGCCGGAAGGCACGGTGAGCGTGCGGACCACTTTCCCGTCGATCAGGACCTCCGCGCTGCCGAAGCCGTTGGCCGTACGCCAGCCGATCATCAGCTTGCTGAAGGTGGCCGTGAAGGACAGCGGATCGTTGTCCGCCAGCGCGGTGTGACTGAAATTCTGCCCGCAGACCCGGCCGACCGGATAATTGCGGTAGCTGCCCTGGTCGTCCCTGTTGAAGCTTCCGCGCTGCAGCGCGATCTCGTCCAGGTCCTTGTCACTGGCGAAGATCCGGCGCAGCTTCATGTAGCCCAGACCGAAGGCCGGCTTCACATCCAGGTCGATATCCTGCTCCGCGGTCGGCGCCGCCACGGCGGCATCGATGGTGCCGAGGATGCAGTCCGCCATGACCTGATGGCCCAGGGATGTGGGATGATAGTCGTCGGAGAACCACTCCGCCTTGGTCCAGAGGTCGTCCATGGCCGGATACGCGCCGTCGCGGATGGAGACCATCATCAGGTCGTAGGCCTGGCCCACCTTTTTGAGGTCATCCTGCAGGTTCCAGCCGTTCTTGAAGACAGCGAACACCAGGATCACCGCGGGATGGTTGGGCTGCTCGAGGATGGCCTTCACCATGGACTCATAGCACTGGTGGTTGGTGGGCTCTCCCCAGTCGTTGACCGAGAATTCGATGAACACGATGTCCGGCAGGCCGTCTGGGTCCGTCTCCGGCACCCGGGCCTCCACGTCCCGCGCATAGCGGATCCAGCCGAAGGTGGAGGGGGTTCCGCCCACGCCGGCGTTGATCACGCTGATGTTCTCGCCAAAGCGCTCCCGCAGGCCGTCGCCCACCCGCATGGCATAGCATTCACTGTAATTGGCGGCGCCGGCGCCTTCGGTGATGGAACCGCCGATCAGGGCCACCGTGATGTTCTCGCCCGCGGCCGCGCGCTCCAGCACGTTCTTCAGCCGCAGGTTGTTGCCCAGCGCCATCTGCGCCCGCTCCAGCACCTGCTGATACGCTTCGTTTTCCTGCTCCGCAAACACGCCGTTCACCCCCAGGCAAAGCATCACCGCCAGCACCAGCGCAGCAAACCTCCTGATGGTCATTCAACCGCCTCCTTATCCTTTTTCGGAAAATTCCGGGAAGAGTATAGCACATCCCGGTTTTTCTGAAAAGCCGTGGATTTGAAAAAATATATAGCATATCCCGCGGCTTTCTGTTATAATGGAAGCGTCAGGAGGAGACACGCTTTGAAAGTATCTGCCATTGCCTTTGATCTGGACGATACCATGCTGCTGGACGACCGGACGCTGTCGGACTTTACCGTGGAGACACTTCGCCGGGCCGCGGCCCGGGGAATTCGCATCATCCCGGCCAGCGGCAGGGCGAGGGACAGCATGCGGCCCTTTGTGGACCAGCTGGGCTGCGTGGACGCCTACATTGCCTGCAACGGCGCCGAAATCTGGAGCCCTCGCCACGAAGTGCTCCGGCGCTTCGACTTCCCTGATGCAGTCGCCCTGGACATCATCGCTTATGCGCGGGAAAAGCAGTGCTACGCCCACACCTATTTCGGCTCCCGGTTCTATTATATGATCGAAAACGAGTTTGCCTCGGTTTATTCGGCAGCATCGCTGCTCACCGGCTGTTACACGCCGGATCTGGAAGCCTTCATTGCCGGGCATCCCACACCCAAGGTCCTGGTGGTGGACTCGGAGGAAAAGATCGCCGGTATGCTTACCGAGGCCAGGCAACGCTTTGAAGGCCGCGCTTCGATCACCTGCTCGAAGCCCTGGTTTCTGGAATTCAACCCGCCCGAGGCCACCAAGGGCAACGCGCTGGCGGGCTGCGCCGATCTGCTGGGCTTTGATGTATCGGCTTGCCTGGCCTTCGGCGACAGCCTGAACGACCTGAGTATGCTGCAGGCCACCGGCTTCGGCGTGGCGGTCGCCAACGCCCGGGAGGATGTCCGCGCACAGGTTCGTTTCACTTGCGGCCGCAACAGCGAGGACGGCCCGGCCCGCTTCATTCAGACCCATGTGCTCACGGAGGATGGCTGCCCATGATCAAAGCCGAAGATTTCGCCCGGAATCTGCACCTGTCCGTGCTCTCGCCCTCCACCCGGACCGAGTGGGACATCCCATCGCCCGACCTGAATCGGCCCGGCATGCAGTTCACGGGCTTCTTTGACTTTTTCGCCTGGGAACGGCCTCAGGTGATCGGCAAGGTCGAGATGGCCTATCTGGACTCGCTCGCCCCGGAAAACCGCGCAGAAATGCTGACGCGCTACTTTTCCTATGACATTCCCTGCATTATCTGCTGCCGGGGCATGAAGCCGCCGGCTGATCTGATCGCGGTATCCAAGGCGCATAATGTGGCTGTGTACAGCACCGCGCAGACCACCACCGCCTTCTCCCTCGCGGCCATCAATTACCTCAGCCGCTGCCTGGCGCCCCATGTGATGCAGCACGGCGTGCTGCTGGATGTATACGGCATGGGCGTGCTGATCACCGGCGAGAGCGGCGTCGGCAAGAGCGAGACCGCCCTGGAGCTGGTCAAGCGCGGACATCAGTTGGTCGCCGACGACGTGGTGGACATCTGCCGCGTCAACGAAAACCGCCTGACCGGCGAGTGTCCGGAGATGGTGCGGCACTTCATGGAGATCCGCGGCATCGGCATCATCGACATCCGGGCCATGTTCGGCGTCGGCGCGGTCGCGCTGCGCAAATCCATCGACCTGGTGATCAAGCTCGAGCCCTGGGTGGAAGGAAAGGCCTATGACCGGCTGGGCCTGCAGGAGGATTATGTCACCATTCTGGGCGTCCGGGTCCCCCAGCAGCTGACCCCGGTCCGCCCCGGGCGCAACATGGCCATCATCATCGAGGTGGCCGCGCGCAACCTTTCCCTGAAAAAGTTCGGCTACAACGCGGCGCAGGAACTGGACCGCCGCCTGAACGAGATGATCGCGCAGCGCTCCCGCGAGGACAGCTCCGACACATATGAGGCATGAACCCAATCTCGGCATGAGAACAAAGGAGGATACAAGCATGGTTCGCATCGGCATCGACGTGGGCGGCACCGGCATTCAGATCGGCGTGGTGGACCGTCTCGGAAACATCCTGCAGAAGGGTGAAGTGGTCACCCGGACCGATCTGCCCTTTGACGAGCAGATCGCCCAGATGGCGGCCTGCTGCCTGGACACCCTGACCCGCAGCGGACACAGCCTGGACGAGCTGGAATCCATCGGCGCGGGCGTGCCCGGCGTCGCCAACCAGGCCACCGGCGTCATCCCCTTCTGCACCAACCTGGGCTGGCATGACGTGCCCTTCCGCACGGAATTCCAGAAGCACATCAACAAGCCCATCTACATCGACAACGACGCCACCGTGGCCGGCCTGGCCGAGAGCGTCGCAGGCGTCAGCGCCGGTACCTCCTCCAGCGTGTTCATCACCCTGGGCACCGGCGTGGGCGGCGGCATCGTGATCAACGGCAAGGTCTGGAGCGGCGCGCACGGCGTCGGCAGCGAGATCGGCCACATGACCCTGGAGCTGGACGGCGAGCCCTGCACCTGCGGCAACCGCGGCTGCCTGGAGCGCTACTGCTCCGCCACCGCCATCATCCGCATGGCGAGGGAGCTGCTGGCCACCCACCCCGACAGCGAGATCATGGCCCTGTGCGGCGGCAAGCCCGAGCGCATCAACGCCAAAATGGTCTTCGCCGCCGCCCGCAACGGCGACGCCATCGGCCAGAAGGTCTTCCGCCGCTATGTGTGCTATCTGGCGCAGGCCATCAACTCCATCACCGCGATCCTGGATCCGGAGGTCATCGTCCTGGGCGGCGGTGTCAGCAAGGCGGGCGATTTCCTGCTCGACGCGGTGCGCGAGGAGACGCCGAAATACGCCCTGTTCAAGTCCCTGCCGCTGCCCCGGATCGAGCTGGCCCGCCTGGGCTCCGACGCCGGCATCATCGGCGCGGCCATGCTCGGCTGAGCCATCAGATTTTCGGCCTCTACTTTTCACAAAACCGTCAAAATTGCATCATCGGTTTGTCGAAGTGCCCCGGTATAACAGGATTGTACCGGGGCACAAACCCGTTACGGGAAAGGAGCGATAAACAATGATGAAACGCAGGATGACCCGGATCGCCCTGGCTGCGCTGGCAGCCGCGATGATCTTCTGTGTATCCTTTTTCGGCCTGAATCGCGCAAGCGCCGCCACTGCTTCGGAAAGCACCGCTGTTCTGAGCGCCAATGATCTGTTCTCTAACCGGGACCTCAGCCAGACGCCGGATCTCGCCAACGCCCAGCGCCTCACGGTGACCGGCGGCGCAGATCTGACGATTACGGAAGCCGGCGTGTATGTGCTCTCGGGGACCGCCGAGAATTGCACCATGTATGTGAACGCCGGGGATGACGACAAGGTGCAGCTGGTGCTGGACGGCCTGAGCGTCACCAACACGGACTTCCCCTGCATCTATGTGCAGAACGCGGATAAAGTGTTCATTACCGTGAGCGCGGACAGTACGCTCAGTGTGACCGGAAGCTTCCGGGCGGACGGCAGCGTCAACACCGACGGCGTCATCTTCTCCCGCTGCGACCTGACCCTCAACGGCACCGCCGCGCTGACCATTGCCTCCACCGACAACGGCATCGTGTCCAAGGACGACCTGAAGGTCACCGGCGGCACGTACACCGTCACGGCATCCTCCAAATGCTTTGAGGCCAATGATTCCATCCGGATCGCCGGCGGCAGCCTGACCCTGAAGGCCGGCACCGACGGGCTGCACGCCGAGAACGAGGAGGACGGCACCCTCGGCTATGTCTACATCGGCGGCGGCACCCTGGACATCACCGCCACCGACGACGGCATCCACGCCTCCTCCGTCGTGCAGATAGACGGCGGCAGCATCACTGTCACCGCCGCCGAGGGCATCGAGGGCACCGTCATCCGGATCAACGACGGCACCATCGTGATCAGCGCACGGGACGACGGGATCAATGCGGCCTGGAAGTCGTCTTCCTACACCCCTGTCGTGGAAATCAACGGCGGCGACATCGCCATCACGATGGGCCAGGGCGACACCGACGGCATCGATTCCAACGGCGATATCGTCATCAACGGCGGAACGGTCCAGGTCAACGGCATGTCCACCTTCGACTATGACGGCACGGGCGTGATCAACGGCGGCACCGTCATCTGTAACGGTCAGCAGGTCAGCTCGCTCCCCAATCAGATGATGGGCGGCGGCTGGGGAGGCGGCCGCGGCGGTAGCTTCGGCGGCCCGAGCGGCGACTGGGGAGGCAGCTTCGGCGGCCCGAGCAGCGACTGGGAAGGTGGTTCCGGCGGTCAGGGCGGAGGCCGCGGCGGACGCGGGCACTGATGCAGATCAAAAGAGAACGGCACCGGGCATGATCGCACCCGGCGCCGTTCTCTGTTTTGTCGTCATGCTTGCTCGTAACCGAGCGATTTCACAAAGCGCAGCATGCCCTGCAGGCCGGCTTCGTCCCGCTTGTATACGCCCGCGTCCGCCAGGACCTGCGCACAGACCGCGGCGGTCTCCTCCCGGAGCGTCTGCGCCGCCTCCTCCCGCGATTTGCACAGGCCGTGCCGGGAGACGATCTCCTGCAGCCAGTCGAAGTGCTTCTCGGCCGGATCGTCCGCGGCCGGGCGAGTCATGGGCTTCTCCCCGCAGAGGTACGCCTCCAGCTGCGCGAGCTCCGTCTTCAGCCGCCCCGGCAGAATGAACAGGCCCATCACCTCGATCAGGCCGATGTTTTCTTTCTTGATGTGGTGCAGCGGCGCGTGAGGGTGGAAGATGCCCAGGGGATGCTCCTCGCTGGTGCGGCTGTTGCGCAGCACCAGGGTCAGCTGATACATGCCGTCGGGCAGCAGGCGCAGGATCGGCGTGATGGTGTTATGGGGCGTTCCGTCTGTCTGGGCATAGATCTCGCAGGCCGGGTCGCTCCAGCCCCGCCAGGCCTGCAGGATGCGCTCGGCCTCCGCGATCAGCTTCTCCGGCTTGTTGCCCAGCAGGCGCAGCGACGCCATGGGCCAGTCGACGATGTGCGCCTGCACATCCGGATCACAGG
>CAMKAE010000122.1 GCA_946410395.1 uncultured Clostridia bacterium | reverse complement strand
CCAGCGTCCCCAGGTGCGCGCTGCTCTCGAGGGCGGGCTCCAGCAGGCTCCAGAAGGAGGCCGCCACCATGACGCCCGCTGCAAAGCCGGTCAGCGCTTTCTGCAGGCCGGCGGAAATCTCTTTTTTCAGGAAAAACACCATGGCCGCTCCCAGGCTGGTACCCACGAAGGGGATCAGAATGCCTTCTGCGATCTGAATGTTCATGACGGCCTCCTGTTATTCCCGGCAGCGCTTGGCCGGGCTGTATCCGATCATATCATACGGTTCGGGTTTGCAAGTTAGTTAAAACTTACAGCCGGCATTATACCCAATTCTCCGCAGAAAGCAAGACCCTGTTTGTCTCGTTTGACCCCGGCGCGTTCATGTGGTATGATGCAGAGAGCGGCATGGCCCGCGAACAGGAGGGATCTCATGGCTTTGACGGTTCACCGGGCAGTGGTCGGCCTGCTGGAGACCAACTGCTATGTACTGATGCGGGACGGGCGCGACGACTGCCTGGTCATCGATCCCGGCGCCGGCGCGTCGAAGATCCTCGCACTGACAGAAGGACGAAAGATCGCGGCCATCCTGCTGACCCACGGGCATTTCGACCACTGCGGCGCGGCGGAGGACCTGATGGGCGAGGGAACGCGGCTGCTGATCCATGAGGCGGACGCGGCCATGCCGGGCGACCCGGCGTGGAACGTCAGCTGGATGATCGGCCGGGCGTTTGCCCTGAAAGCACCGCTTGAAACCTTCCGCGACGGGGATGTCCTGGACCTGGCGGGCATCCGCCTGAAGGTGATCCACACCCCAGGCCACACCCGGGGCAGCTGCTGCTTCGAGACGGAGGATCTGCTGTTCACGGGGGACACCGTCATGGGCGGGAGTGTGGGGCGCACGGACCTGCCCGGCGGCGACGAGGCGCAGCTGTGGGCGTCCGTCGCGCGGATCCGCCCGCTGTTTGCCACACACCGGATCCTGGGAGGACACGGCGAATGAACGAAGAAATCGCGGGACACCTGGCTTCCATTCAGCCGGACCTGATCAACGTCACACGGCTGTTCGCCCTGCCGGACAGCCTCTGGGACCCGCCGGGAGCCTTCGCCTGGGACATGGCGGAGCGCGGCGGGGTTTTTGCCTGCACGTTCAGCGGCCAGGGAGAAACGGTCAGCCGGGAGACGCCGGTCCCGCCGCCAGCCGGAGACGCGCGGACCGACGCGCTCCACCGCCGCCGGGCCTGCCGCAGGCTCTGCCGCCAGTGCTGCTATGACCTGTGCCGGAAGCTCACGGGCCTGCACCCGGTCTGGGGCAGCCTGACGGGCATCCGGCCCACACGCCTGATCTATGAGCAGCTCGAGCAGGGTGCCGGCCTGGCGGAGGCGGAGACGAACCTGATCCGCGCCTTTGACGTGATGCCGGACAAGGCGTCGCTGCTGCGGGAGATCGTGGCGGTGCAGCAGCAGCTTCCGCCGCCCGGCAACGCTTGGATGGACGTATACATCGGCATCCCGTTCTGCACCACGCGCTGCGCCTACTGCTCCTTCTCCTCCGGCGAGCTGGGGGACGGCAGCCTGGTCCCGCCCTATCTGGAAGCCCTCGGGCGGGAGATGGCGGCCGGGGCCGCGCTCCTGCGGGATAGCGGGAGGAGGCTCCGGGCCCTGTATGTGGGCGGCGGCACGCCGACCTCGCTGAACGAAGCGCAGCTCCGGGGCTTTCTGGAGCGCGTGAAAACGCTCTTCCCAGATGCGCTGGAGTACACGGTGGAGGCCGGTAGGCCGGACACCATCACCCCGGACAAGCTGGCGGCCATCCGGGATGCCGGGATCGGGCGAATCAGCATCAATCCGCAGACCATGAACGACCGGACCCTGCAGGTCATTGGCCGGGCGCACACCGCGGCGCAGACGGTGGCGGCCTACGCCATGGCCCGGGAGGCCGGCGTGCGGCACATCAACATGGACGTCATCGCGGGCCTGCCGGGGGAGAGCCTGGCGGACTTTGCCCGCACCATGGCGGCCGCCGAAGAGCTGAAGCCTGAGAGCCTCACGGTGCACACCCTGGCCATCAAGCGCTCCAGCAGGCTGCACCTGGAACACGCGCCGCTGCCCGACGGCGAGACCGCTGCGGCCATGACGGCTCTGGGCCGGGAGACCGCGGGCAAACTGGGTCTGCAGCCCTACTACCTCTACCGGCAGAAATACATGGCCGGCGGCCAGGAGAACGTCGGCTACGCGCTGCCCGGCCACGCCTGCCTCTACAACGTGGACATCATGGAGGAGAACACGCACATCCTCGCCATGGGCGCCGGCGGCATCTCCAAGCGCATCTATCCGGACGAGGGGCACATCGGCCGCGCGCCCAATGTCTCCAACATCGAACAGTACATCGACCGGGTGGACGAGATGATCGAGCGCAAGCGCCTGCTCTTCGCGCCGTGAGGCAATCGGCGGCAAAAGCCTTGCAATCCGGGGGCTTCCGTGGCATAATGGAGGCACCCGGATTCTTTTGCCCTGAGGTGATGGTGTGCGGTATATTCTGCTGACCGGCATGAGCGGTGCCGGCAAAACCCTGGCCCTGCGCGGCCTGGAGGACCTGGGTGCCTTCTGTGTGGACAATCTGCCCCCCAGCATGGTGCCCGGCCTGATCGAGAGCTGCGAGCACGCGGCGATGACGGCCTCCGTGGCGGTGTTCTCCGTGGACGTCCGCTCCGGCATGCTCTTTGACGCGCAGAATGTGTACCGGCTGCTGCGGGACATGCAGAAGCTGGAGCAGCCCCTGGAGATCGTCTTTCTGGAGGCAGCCGACGAGGTGCTGCTGGAGCGCTACAAGGAGACGCGCCGCGAGCATCCGCTGAGCAGCGACGGCGTCGGCCTGCCGGAGGCCATCAGCCGGGAGCGGGCGCTGCTGCAGCCCCTGAGGGAGACCGCCGATCACCTGATCGACACCACGGGCATGAAGCCCAAAGCCCTGCTGGCCCGCCTGCGGGAGATCTACAACGAAAACAGCGGCGGCGCGGAGCAGCCCCTGCGGGTGGAGGTCATCTCCTTCGGCTTCAAGCGCGGCCTGCCCCGACAGGCGGACCTGGTCTTTGACGTGCGCTTCCTGCCCAACCCGTTCTATATCCCCGCGCTCTGCCGCCATTCCGGCCTGGACAGCGACGTGCGCGATTTTGTGCTGAACCACGAGGTCACCCGCACGTTCCTGCAGAAGACGGAGGACCTGCTGGCCTACCTGCTGCCCCATTACCGGGAGGAGGGCAAGCGCCGGCTGGTGATTGCCGTGGGCTGCACCGGCGGCGCGCACCGTTCCGTGGCCATCGCGGAGGCCCTCAGCGCGATCCTCCGGGAGTGGGACTGCGTGGTGCAGACCGAGCACCGGGACATGGTGCTCGAGCAGGCCCGCTGGGTCAGAGAGCCGTAAGGAGGTGGCCCCGTGTCCTTCTCGTCCGATGCCAAGGCGGAACTGATCCGCCTGCCTCTGGAGAGAGACTGCTGCGTGCTCGCGGAGCTCAGCGCCCTGACGCAGACCACCGGCAGCCTGGGCTTTCAGGGCGGCGGCCGGTTTTCGGTGTCCTGGCAGGTGGAGAACGCGGCTCTGGCCAGGCGGATTTTCCGGATGCTCAAGGAGCGTCTGGGTCTCTCGCCGTCGCTGCACTTTGTGCAGCACGCCAGGCTGGGCGGGCGGCGCACCTGCGTGCTGACCGTCGAGGGCGACGACGCCCCGAAGCTGCTGACGGCGCTGCGGATGATGGAGCCCGACGAGCATGGCGCGCCGGTGCT
This sequence comes from uncultured Clostridia bacterium, assembly GCA_946410395.1. GTDB lineage: Bacteria > Bacillota > Clostridia > Christensenellales > Aristaeellaceae > RUG11272. Next base: position 3,018 of record CAMKAE010000122.1, on the reverse strand, counting down.
CAAGCGCACGCTGCCCCGGCCGCAGATCACGCGGCAGTGCTGCAGGCGGGCTTATCTGCGGGGCGCCTTTCTGGGCGCTGGATCCGTCACCAACCCCGACCGGGGGTATCACCTGGAGATCGCCGCCCGGGACGAGGGCCTGCTGGAGCTGGCGGAAAAGCTGCTGGCACAGCATGACCTGCCCGCGCGGCATCACCTGCGCAGGGGCGTTCCCGTGATCTACCTCAAGGGCGGGCAGGAGATTGCCGACGCGCTGGCCCTGATGGGGGCTTCCGGCGCGCTGATGAAGCTGGAGAACATCCGCATCACCCGGCAGATGCGCGGCGCGGCCAACCGGGCCTCCAACTGCGACGAGCACAATACCGAGCGGCAGCTCTCGGCTGCTCAGCAGCAGGTGGAGGCTGTGAAGCTCATCGCCATCCACCGGGGACTGTTCACCCTGCCCCCGGCCCTGCGGCAGATGGCAGAGCTGCGCCTGTCCCACCCGGACGCCTCTCTGGAGGAACTGGGCGCGCTGGCGGAGCCGCCCATCGGCAAGAGCGGCGTCAACGGCCGCATGCGCCGCCTGAACGCCGCTGCGCAGGAGGTGGCGCGGGAGCTCACCGAAGCGCAGCGCCCAACTAACGCAAATCCATGACATGAAAGGATGACAGCATGATGACACACCCCGTCACGCAGGAACAGCTGAACGCCTGGACCGAAGCCTGGCAGGCGGATCCCACACGGAAGCTGGCCTCCATGGCCCTTTCCGCCACGGAACTGAAAAACGCGGCCTTTTCCCAGCAGGCCGCCAACCGCATGCACCAGCGCTTCTCCCTGGAGATCCCCACCATGCCGGTGACCAACCAGCAGAGCACGGGCCGCTGCTGGCTCTTTGCCGCGGCCAACGTGCTGCGCGAGCACATCGCCCGGGAACTCAACCTCGAGCGCTTTGAGCTCAGCCAGAGCTGGCTGGCTTTCTGGGACAAGTTTGAGCGCGCCAACTATTTCATCGAGCGCATCATCGAGACGGCGGACCTGCCCGCGGACGACCGCACGGTCTCCTTTATCCTCCAGACCGGCGTGCACGACGGCGGCCAGTGGACCATGTTCGTCAACATTGTGGACAAGTACGGCATCGTGCCCAAGGACGCCTTCGACGAGACCTGGCAGTCCAGCCATTCCCGGGACATGAACTACCTGATCAACCGCGCGCTGAAGGCCGCCGCGCCGAAACTCCGCCGGATGGTGCGGGAAGGCGCGGGGGAGGAGGCTGTCCGGGCTTTCAGGGACGAACTGCTCGGCAAAATCTATGGCTTCCTCTGCAGCTGCTATGGCGTGCCCCCCAGGACCTTCGACTTTGAGTACACCGACAAGGACAAGGCCTTCCACGCCATGCGCGGCTGCACGCCCAAGGCCTTCGCCGAACAGTTCGCGGCGGACATCCTGCGGGAGACCGTCAGCGTGATCAACGCACCGAACGCCGACAAGCCCTTCCACAGGACCTACACCATCCGCTATCTTGGCAACGTGGAGGGCGGCAGGCCCGTGGTGCACCTGAACCTGACCATGGACGAGATGAAGGCGGCCATCATCCGCCAGCTGCAGGCCGGGGAAGTGGTCTGGTTCGGCAGCGACGTGGGGCACGACGGCATGCGGGACAAGGGCATCTGGGACGACCGGTGCTTCGGCTTTGAACTGCTCAGTGGCCTGCCGCTGGCCATCGGCAAGGCGGACGCCCTGGATTACGGCTTTGCGGCCATGAACCACGCGATGGTCCTCACCGGCGTCAACCTGGTGGACGGCAAGCCGGACCGCTGGAAGATCGAGAACAGCTGGGGCGACGAAAAGGGCGAGAAGGGCTACTACGTCTGCTCGGACACCTGGTTTGACCAATACGTCTTCCAGGCCGCCATCCGCAAAGCATACCTGGGGGATCTGGCCGAACTGGCGTCGCAGCCGCCCGTGGAGCTGGCGCCCTGGGATCCGATGGGCACGCTGGCTGATAAATGACGGCAGGCCAAAGCAGTGCGGAAACTGCCGGGCAGGAACTGTAACCCCAAATCAGAAGCGGGGGAGGCCTCATCATGAGCATGCATATCATTGAAAACGGTTCCCTGCGCGTGACGGTGTCGGATGCCGGCGCGGAACTGGTCAGCGTGATCGACCGGGAACATGACACCGAGCGCATATGGATCGGGGATCCGGCTGTCTGGAATCGGCACGCGCCCATCCTTTTCCCGTTTGTCGGAAAGGTAATGGACGGAAAATACCGGATCTCAGACAGAGAATACACCATGAAAACGCAGCATGGGTTCGCGCGGGATATGGCCTTTACCTGCGTTGAGGAGACAGCGGATTCCGTGACGCATTGCCTGTGCGCGACAGACCAGACAAGGGCGTGCTATCCCTTTGAATTCCGGCTGACAGTCACCCATCGCCTGGAGGGGAAGGAGCTCTTCGTCGAATGGCGTGTTGAGAATCAGGGCCCGGACCTCATGTTTTTCTCAATCGGCGGGCACCCCGGCTTTTTGCTGCCGGAGGGCGTCCGCAAGGAGGATTGCAGAATCATCTTCCCCGGCGCGCAGACCCTTCGCTATCGGAGTGTAAACAAAGCCGGCTTTGTGCTGCCTGGAACGAAAATGATCGCGTTGGAGGATGGCAGCGCCCCGTACAGAGAAGATATACCGGACACCTGGATTTTTGAAGACGGACAAGTCGGCTCTATCGGCATTCAGCTTCCGGATGGCAGGCCTTATGTCATGCTCCGGTGTGATCAGTTCCCGATGCTGGCGGTCTGGGCGAACCCCAAGGGGCCGTTCATCTGTCTCGAACCCTGGTTCGGGCGAGCGGACGACGAGGGCTTCCGGGGAACAATCGATCAGAAGAAAGCGATCCAACGTCTTGCAAGCGGAGAGCGAAAGGATTTCGCCTATTCGATCGTGTTTTCCTGACAAATCCCGCCTGCTGTGTGCCTGAAAAAGAAACAGAAAGAAACAGCTTCGGCCTTGAATCAAAGCCGGAGTTGCTTCTTTCTTT
>CAMKAE010000121.1 GCA_946410395.1 uncultured Clostridia bacterium | reverse complement strand
ATAGCGGTGAATTCAATGGCAAATTTGCCCGGCACAACGAGGACCTCCGGAGAAAAGCCGGAATCAATGCTCGCTCTTGCGCGTCCTGGGACCCCGGGAGCGGCGCTGCTGGACTTCCTTCTTCGGCGGGGTCTCGCCGCGCAGGGAGAGAAGCTGGTCGCGCAGCTGGGCGGCGCGCTCGAACTCCAGGGCCTTGGCGGCGGAGAGCATCTGGCTCTCGACCTCCGCCATCAGGGCGGCGCGCTCGTCCTCGTCCATCTCCTGGGGCGCGGCGGCGGCGACCTGCCTGGTGACTTCCAGCACGTCCCGGATCGCGTTGCGCACGGTCTCCGGGGTGATGCCGTTCTGCTCGTTGTAGGCCTGCTGCAGGCCCCGGCGGCGATTGGTCTCGGTGATGGCCTTCATCATGCTCTCGGTGACGGTGTCGCCGTACATGATGACGCGGCCGTCCACGTTGCGCGCGGCGCGGCCGATGGTCTGCACGAGGGAGGTCTCCGAGCGCAGGAAGCCCTCCTTGTCCGCGTCGAGGATGGCCACCAGCTGCACCTCCGGCAGGTCGAGGCCCTCCCGCAGGAGGTTGATGCCCACCAGCACGTCGTATTCGCCCAGGCGCAGGCCGCGGATCAGCTGCATGCGGTCGATGGTCTGGATGTCGGAGTGCAGATAGCGCACGCGGATCTCCAGCTCCTTGAGGTAGTCGGTCAGGGACTCCGCCATGCGCTTGGTCAGGGTGGTGACCAGCACCCGCCCGCCGTTTGCGGTGACTTTGCGGATCTCGCCCACCAGGTCGTCCACCTGGCCCGTGGCCTTGCGGACGATGATCTCCGGGTCCAGCAGGCCCGTGGGGCGGATGATCTGCTCCACCACCTGCTGCTGCCGGTCCATCTCGTAGGGGCCGGGGGTCGCGGAGACGTAGATCACCTGGTGGATCCGCTCCTCAAACTCGTGGAAGAGCAGCGGGCGGTTGTCGTAGGCGGAGGGCAGGCGGAAGCCGTACTGCACGAGGGTGTCCTTCCGGGCGCGGTCGCCGTTGTACATGGCGCGGATCTGCGGCACGGTGACGTGGCTCTCGTCGATGATGGTGAGGAAGTCGCCGGGGAAGTAGCTCAGCAGCGTGTAGGGGGCCTCCCCGGGCTGCCGGCCGTCGAAGTAGCGGCTGTAGTTCTCGATGCCCTGGCAGTAGCCGATCTCCCGCATCATCTCCACGTCGTAGTGGGTGCGCTGGGCGATGCGCTCGGCTTCCAGCGGCTTGCCGCCGTCGGTGAAGAAGCGGATCCGCTCCTGCAGATCCCGCTCGATGGCCGCGATGCCCTCCGCCATGCGGCCCGGGTTGGTGGCGTAGAAGGTGGCGGGGTAGATGCTGGCGTGGGTCCGGGTGCTGAGCACATGGCCGCTCACCGCGTCGATCTCGCTGACCCGGTCGATCTCGTCGCCGAAGAACTCGATGCGCAGGGCCTTGTCGTGGGCGGAGGCGGGGATGATCTCCACCGTGTCCCCCTTCACGCGGAAGGTGCCCCGGGCGAACTCGATCTCGTTGCGCTCGTACTGGATGTCGATCAGCTGGCGGATCAGGTCGTCCCGGCTCACGGCCATGCCCGGGCGCACGGACACCATCTGCCCCTCGTACTCCTCCGGGTCGCCCATGGAGTAGATGCAGGAGACCGAGGCCACGATGATGACATCCTTCCGCTCCCGCAGGGCGGCGGTGGCGGAGTGGCGCAGGCGGTCGATCTCCTCGTTGACGGAGGAGTCCTTTTCGATGTAGGTGTCCGAGGAGGCGATGTAGGCCTCGGGCTGGTAGTAGTCGTAGTAGCTGACGAAGTATTCCACCGCACTGTCGGGGAAGAAGGCCTTCAGCTCCGAGCAGAGCTGGGCCGCGAGGGTCTTGTTGTGGGCGATGACGAGCGTGGGCTTCTGCACCCGCTCGATCACCGAGGCCATGGTGAAGGTCTTGCCGGAGCCGGTGACGCCCAGCAGCACCTGCTCCTTCAGGCCGTTTTCGATGCCGCGGGCCAGCGCGTCGATGGCCTGAGGCTGGTCACCGCTGGCCTGATAGGGCGCTTTCAGCACAAATCGATCCATTCCGATTGCTCCTTCAGTTCACTGTGAAGTCCCGCTTCCGGCCGAAGGCGCGGCGCAGGTCCAGGCGGAGGCGCTGCCGGCGTGTCATGCCGTCGCGCAGGGCGGTCCAGGTCTCCCGGACCATGGCCGTCTCCTCGTCAAAGGGTTCCTGGTGGCCGTAGAAGATCACGCCGGCGCTCTCGCCCAGGGGGGAGAGGGACGCGGAGGTGACGCCCTTCCCGTCCACCTGCCGCAGCCACTGGGCCAGGGTCAGCTTCGGCGGCCGGACCTCCCCGAGCGCCCGGAGCGCGTCACACACGGCCTGCATCCACAGGCACCAGCGCGCGTCCGGGTCCTGGACCTTGCGCTCCATGCGCTCGGGCCGGCATGCCCGCACCCGCAGCGCGAGGAGCAGGGCGATCAGGGCCAGGAGCAGCAGCGCCAGCAGCAGCCAGAGCCAGAGCAGGGAGGGCGGGCCGCCAGGCGGCGGGGCCGCGCCGGCGTCCTCCGGGGCTTCCGCCGATTCGGGCGCTTCCTCCTCCTGGGGATCGTTGGCCTCGTTCTCCTGCTCGTCCTGTCCGTCGGAGCCGGGATCGGGCTGGTCCTCGCTGCGGTCCTCGGGCAGGGGATCGTCCTGGGGGTCGGGCTCGCCGCTCTCGCCGGGCGGGGGATTCTGACTGCCGCCGCTGCCCTCCCCGGGCGTGGGGTCGAAGGTCAGCCAGCCGTAGCCCGGAAACCAGACCTCCACCCAGGCGTGGCCGCTGCGGCCGGTGACCCAGGCCACGCCGTCGGCGCCGGGCCGGGCGGCATAGCCCTCCACATACCGCGCCGGCAGGCCCGCGATGCGGCACATCACGGTCATGGCGCTGGCAAAGTAGGTGCAGTAGCCGGCTTTTTCCTCCGAGAGGAGAAAGGCCGAGACAAAGTCGTACCCCGGACGGGCGGGGACGTTCAGCTCATAGCGGTAGTTGGCCTGCAGCCAGTGAAGGATGGCCATGGCCTTGTCATAATCGGTGACGGCGCCTTCGATGGCCTCGGCCGTGAGCGCGTGGACCTCCTGCTGCACGCTGCCCGGCACGCCGGTGTACACCGCGGCCGCGGCGGCGTCGGCCGCCGGGTCCGCCATCGGGGCGCAGGCGGCGAGGATCTCCCGCATCCCGGCGTCCTCGCCCCGGTCCGCCAGGGCGGTGAGGGTCCAGGTGTCGCCCTCCTGCAGGTTCCGGGTGGCGAAGAGCTCGGAGGCGTCGTTGAAGTAGGGCACCAGGTCCCGGCCGGTTTCCAGGCTGCGCACCCGCTGGGGCGCAAAGAGCGCGGAGGCGTTGTCGCGGGTCATCGTGATCCGGAGGCTGACGGGCTCCCCGGCGCCGGCGGCGGGCAGGGCCTCGTCAAAGAGCGCGGCGCGTCGCTGGCTCCAGCGCGCGCCGACCCAGAGGTAGCGCTGTCCGCCGGTGGTGTCCGTCCAGCTCCGCCCGGTGTAGGTGTTCTTCACCGCGCCGCGCAGGTAAACGGTCCGGGGCGTCTCCACCGTCATCACCGGGTCGTCGTTCAGGCTCGGCGGGCCGCCCAGCTGCTCCCGGCCCTGGGGATAGAAGCCCTCCCGGGCCAGGGAGAACTCCTCGCGGGGGTCCGTGAAGAAAAAGTAGTCCATGATGCGCTGGCGGATGTCCTCGGCGGCCTCCTTCAGCGGCGGGGAGACCAGTCCGCCGGCGGGCACCAGCAGGCACAGCAGCAGCATCAGCGCGCCCATGAAGGGCAGCACCCGGCCTGCGCTGACGGCCTCGCTCCGGTCCCGGGCGATCATGGTCAGCAGGGCCGCGGCGGCGGGGAAGACCAGCCAGATCAGGCTGCCGCTGTCGGTCAGCCACAGGCAGGCCAGCACGCCCATCACGGCCATGACGGGGAAGAACGCGCTGCTCCGCTCACCGGCCATGGCCCAGGCGGCCAGGCTGATCAGCACAATCCCCAGCAGGGCGGCCTGCGGTAAAAAATAGGGCAGGGCGGCGGTGTGGCCGCCGAAATACAGCCGCAGACCCAGCACGGCCTCCTGTACCGTCTGCGCTCCGCCGAGGGCTGCCCAGATCCCCAGCCCGGCCAGGGCGCCCAGCCAGCTGAACAGCCCGCCCCGGGGCAGCAGGCTCAACCCGCCCATGATCAGCGCCGTCGCGGCAGGCAAAAGAAGACCTGCCGCCCAATGGCTTTGCAGCAGGCCGGCTGCGCCCAGCAGCGGCAGGATCAGCCCGGCGGCGAGCAGCAGTGACAGCGCCGCGCGCAGCAGGGCCTGGCGACTTTTCTGGGACATGAATGGCCTCCGGGAAAAACAGGCAATGCGTCCGTGACAAGTGAAATGAGAATGCGGCTTTCCGGCAGGGGACGCTCACCTCGTCCGCTTGACGTCGATCTCACAGACGGTCCAGGTGAAATCCGGCACCTTGATGAAAGCCTTGCAGAAGGGGCAGGTGGTGTCCCGGTAGAGGACGACCGCGGCGCCGCAGCCCTCGCAGTGGGTGTCGAAGGCGGTCTCCTCCGGCGGCGTCTGTGTGCCGGCGGGCCGGCGCAGGGACCAGGTCTCCTCGCAGACGACGTCGCGCTTGTCCAGCCATTTCGTGGCGCCGGTCTGCGGGTTCAGCTGCATCCGGCGGCTCTTGGTGGTCATGCTGCAGCGCAGATGCTCCATGCCGTCCCGGACCGTGATGTCCGAGAGCGTCAGGCGCAGGACGGCCCCGCGGCTGGGAACGGTGATGAACCCGTCGCTGTCCGGTCCCTCGCCCAGCAGGCGATTGAGCACCTCCGGCGCGATGGCGGAGCGGATATAGCGCGTGTCCCGGGTCAGCAGCGCGGTCTTCAACTGAAACCAGATCAGCTTGAGGCGCTCCTCAAGCCAGGCGGCCGAGAAACAGGGATCGTGGATCGCACCCGGATTGCTCATTGCGGCACCACCCTTTCAAGAACCCTGAGATCCTGCGTCTGGAAGAGCGCGTTGATGGCGCTGATCTGCCAGGCGGAGCCGGTGCGGGCGAGCTCAGACCCGCAGAACGGGCAGCGGGCAAAGGTCGCGGCGTCCACCTCCGCGCCGCAGTTGGGGCAGTGACGGCCGTCCGTTTCCGTGGCACGCCGGCCGCGGGTCCGGACCAGGGTCCAGTCGTAGAAGATGTGGACGGGCTTCTGCGGGCTGCCGGCGATGACCTTGCCGGTGTTCAGGTCCTCGGTCCAAATGCAGCGCGAGGCCTTGACCCACACGTGGAGGATCTCCTTGCGCTCGGTGGCCTCCCAGCGCTGGATCCCCAGATCGAAATAGCTCGGTTCGGTGGCGTGCGAGCGCTGCTTCATCATGTTTTTCAGCTGCAGCTGGTCGTTGAAGAGCGTCCAGCACGGCAGGGTGAAGTCGCCCAGCAGGCATTCTATGTCGCCGGCTTCCCAGGCCTTGTCCATCCGGATGAACAGGGGGAGTGCCCAGTTCAGGAGCGCCTGCCGGTCCACCTCGGGATGCCCGGCCTTTGTCATGGGATAGCCCAGGTTGAAATAGTAATTGTCGACCTTCGTCTTGTACTGGCCGGCCTCGGTGACCGGACTGACAGTTCTTTCACCGTTTACGGCGGTGCCCTTATTCCCCCTGACATTGACCACGATCATAATCGTGATGATGATGGCCACGAGAATGATCCAAAAGATCAGTGAGGCGGTTCCCGAGGAGCTTTTGGCACAGCCGGAGAAGGCCCCACAGCCCACGTCGGTGCAGGTGTCCACACAGGCGTCCGCACAGGCATCCCCGCAGGAGTCAAAGAGAGCGTCGGCACAGCCCTCGAAGGCGCAGCCCACCGCAGCGCCGACGATGTCAAAATCTCCGAAGGCCAGCGCGGACGGGGCCGGAACCAGGACCAGCGCAAGGCTCAGCAGCAGGAGCACCGCGGCGCAGGTGCGCAGGCTCCGGAACCGCTTTCTCCGAAAACATCGCATTGAAGTCACCTCCCGGCTGGGTCAAGGGTACAGAAACGGGTCGGCTTTGTCAAGGGAAACGGACATGTATTTGCATTTTGTCCCATTTTCACAAGGGGAGTGGCGGAACTTGCGTTTCATCCTGATTGTCAGGGCATTCCACCGGAGAGTTCCCTCAGCAAATCGGGGATGTCTCTGGTCAGTGTCGTAAAGACAATATGAAGATCCACCGCTCCGTAATCATGCACGATCCGGTCGCGAAGGCCGTACACATCGCGCCATGGAATCGCGGAGAAGCTGGCTTTGAAGTGGTCTGTCAGGCGCTGCGCGTTCTCTGACACCTGAATAAGCCTGAACAGCATGGAATCCTGCAGAACCGGATCCTGCCCAAACTGGATTTCCGACAGACCTTCTGTATGTGCAATGATGAATTGCAGATCGTCCAGAATCCTCTGCCTGAAATAAGCGTCATTCTTGCGATGATCCATAGATTTTTACCCCGTCTCTCAGGATCTCATTCAACAGTTCGGGATTGTTTGTCAGCTGGCTTGGCGTCAGCACATCAACCTGCTTGCACAGCGCGGTTTTGAGTGCTTCAACCAGACCGTAGAAACGGAGCCCTTCCACCTCGCCGGATACCAGCAAATCCACATCGCTGCTGTCTTTTGCGGTACCCCGCGCATAGGAACCAAACAGATAGCAGTACGTGATCGGGTATTCGGCCAGTACACGGGCGCAAGCTGCACGAATCTCGTCCGGGGTCAGGACGCCGTGCGTCTCATCGATCCTGCACAGGCCTTCGAGCTGCTGTGTCAGGTAGCGATACTTGAG
>CAMKAE010000120.1 GCA_946410395.1 uncultured Clostridia bacterium | reverse complement strand
AGGGGAGGGGGACCGCTTGCGGTGGAGAGGTTCCCTGGTAGGACTGAATAGTTACACTTGATTTATAATACTGAACTGAGATGCGTATCAAAGACAAAAAACCCGGCCGGAACGCGGCGTTCCGACCGGGGCAGTCGAATCACTTCTTGTAATCGGGCATGGAGAACTTTTCCTGGAACTCGGCCTTGATCTTCTCCAGCTTGGCCTTGTCCTCCTTGCGCTTAGCGGCGGCGCTCTCCTGGATCTTGCGGGTCTCCTCGATGCCGCTGACGATGGTGCGCCAGGTGGTCTCCAGGGTCTCGGCGCTGATGGAGGAGCCGGTGGCCATGCGGGTGGTCATCTTGCTGGTCTCCACGGCGTTGTGGGCGTTCTTGACCAGCAGCTCGTTGGTGCGCTCGTCCAGGGCGTTGATCGCCTGGGCCTGCACCCGCTGCCGCTTGAGCATCAGGGCCTGCGCCAGGGACTGCTTGAACACGGGCAGGGTGATGATGAAAGCGCTGTTGATCTTGCGGATCAGGTTCAGGTTGGAGTACTGCATGGTCCGGATCATCGGGATGGACTGCATGGCCACGATCTCAGCGGTGCGCAGGTCCGCCACACGCTGCTCCAGCACGTCCCGGGCCTGATTGAGGGTCTGCAGCTCGAACTGGATCCCCTGGTCGCCGCTGTCCTCAAAGTCCTTGGTGCGCTGGTCGATGTAGGCCTGGATCTCCTGCACGCCCTGCTCGCCGGCCAGGATGTACTTCACCAGCTCGTGGTAGTAAGCCACGTTGGCGTCGAACATGGTGTCCAGCTTGCTGTTGCTCTTCTTGATCTCGTCCTCGTACTTCTTGAGCTCCACGTAGATCTTGTCCACCTGGTCGCCCATGTTCTGATACTTGCTGAGGATCTTGTCGATCTGCTTCTTGGCGTTGCCGAAGAGCTTGCCCATCAGGGAGGGATTTTCCTTGATCTCCTTGATGTCGAACTGCTCCATCACCTTGTTCAGGGCCTGCAGCAGCTGGCCGGACTCGGTGACCTGGTCCAGGCCCATGGAGCGCAGCACCACGTCGGAGGCCTTGGAGATTTCCTCCGCGGAGTGGGAGCCGAAGGTGACGATGGAGTTCATGTCGCTGACGTCGATGGTGCTGGTGAGCGCATCGATCTCCGGCGAGTGCTCCATCTCCTTCTTGACCTTCTCCCGCTCCTCGGACACGTCAAAGGCCGGCATCTCGATGATCTCCGGCGCGGGCGCGGCGGGCTTCACTTCCTCCACGGGCTTGGGCTGGGACGCGTTGCTGAAATTGATGGCCATGTCAGTTCCCCCTCTTGATTTTTATTCCGATCCGAGCCAGCCCCTCCACAAACACGTTGCTCTTGGGCGCGGGCAGGGTATCAAAGTCCGGTACGTTCATGTCGAAGCGGTAGGGCCCCACCTGGTGCTCCACCGGCATGCGGTCGTTGAGATGGCGCTCAAAGGCCTGGTAGCCCGTGGGCACATAAAGCACCACGTCGAAGCCGATGAGGCTCAGGAAGGTCAGGAAGATGGCGTCCTCCAGGGTGCCCTCGCTGTCCCCGTTGTGCACGCACAGGATCTTGGGGTTGCGCCGGGCGAAGTCGAAGGCATGGACCATGCGCTGCATCTGGGGCGGCAGGGCCAGCGCGGTGGAGAGCACCAGGTATTCGGTGCCGTTGACGAAGGTGCCCTTGATCAGCCGCTGGTCGAGCATCTCCTGGACCTTGCTGAGCATGTGGGCCTGCATCTCCAGCCGCAGCGGGCCGAAGGGATACTGGCTGTCGGCCGTCAGCGCCTCCTGCAGGATGTGGCCGTTCTTCAGGTACTTCTGCGCCAGGGCCATGTACTTGCGGCTGTCGCGCTGGCTCACAGTGGGCAGGCGGTTGAACAGCACCACGTCCGGACCGCGCATGGCGGCGATCCGCTGCCAGTAGGACAGCTCGTCTCGGGTGTCCACGCCGCTGACCTTGGCCCACAGCACCGGCATGCACACCAGGCCGTTGCTCGTGGAGAAGTTGGGCCGCACGTTCAGCTCCTGCTTCCAGTAGATGCCGATCTCGTCCTGGGTGCCGGCCAGCACCACGGCGTTGGCCTGAGAGAACTGGTGATTCCGGTACAGGCCCGTGCCCTCGAAGAGCATGCCGGTGAGCTCCTCCTCCGCGTGGGAGGCGGCGGTGCGCATGGTCATGCGGGCGGTCTCCTTGGGGAAGGCCATCTCCGGCAGGGACTCGTCGCCGGTGAGCTCCAGCAGCTCCGGGGCGTTGAAGCGGCACTTCATGTTCAGGTTGGGCGAGAAGATCAGCACGTCCACAGGCATCAGGGCCAGGTAGCGCAGGTAGAGGGCTTCCCGGTCGGTGCGGCAGTGGCCCATGAAGATGCAGCAGGGGATGTCCCCCTCGTGCCAGTTGCCGAAGACCTGCGCCTGGTAGCGGCGGATCCAGCAGACCAGATACGCGGCGTCGGTCAGCAGGCGATTGAGGTTGTTCTGCCTCAGGTCATCCTCCAGCAGGGTCAGGGCAAAGGCGCGCTGCGACAGGCGCTGCAGCTCGACCGAGGCGCTCGCGGGCAGGTTGTTGGCCAGGTCCACGATCAGCTCCGTGGCGGTCCGGTAGCCGCTGTGCCGGCGGACACGGTCCAGCTCCTCGGTGGTCGGGTTCGGGAAGGTCTCGTCCGCCACCATCACCCGGCGGCCGGTCTCCAGCAGCTTCCGGTACAGCGAGTGCAGCTCGCTGGCGTAGTTCACCTTGTCCGGAACGCCCCGCAGGCGGATCAGGCAGTTGTAGTAGAAGGTGGCGTCCTCGCCGCGGCGGGTGGTGGGCACCAGCACCGCGCTCAGCTCCGGCGTCTCGATCCACGCGTTGGTGCAGGGCTGCTGCTGGGGTTCGGTGAAGCGCAGCAGCAGGTTGGTCTGCTCCGGGTGCGCCTGGGTGGGCTGGGTGGTCTGCAGCGGCTGGTCGCCGCGTGTGCGGACCGATGTGCGGACCCCGATGCCGTCCGTGCCGCCGATGTTCAGCTTGGGCATCGCCGGACCGTCGTCCGGCTGCCGGCTGACCGGCGGCGCTTTCCTGGGGCCCAGGCCCCGGATGTTCAGGGTCTTGCCTTCCCGGGTGACGACCTTTTCCGGCTCGGGCGGCTCCGGCGCGGGCGGCGGTGTCACCGGCCTCGAAGCGGCCTGTGACGGGTTGGGCGCCTGAGGCTGCTGACGGGGCGGTACGCCGGGGCGCGCGGCAAGCTGCGACGGGTTGGGTGCCGGGGTCACCGGACGGGGCGGTACACCCGGGCGTGCGGCAAGCTGCGACGGGTTCAGCGCCTGGGGCTGCGGACGCGCAGGCGCGGGCTGCACGCGGCTTGCGTAGGTCTGGCGCAGCTTCTTGACGCTCCAGTCCGCCGGGAAGGGCGCCAAGCCCGGCATTTCGCACAGCTGGGACCACTGCCCCTGCGGGTCCAGCTTGAGATAGTCACCGTCCCCCTTGGGCTCCACCAGCAGGATGTCGGCGCCCAGGCCGCTCACCAGCCGCAGGAAGGTCAGGGCGTGGGCGGACAGCTCCTCCGCCACGCACAGCACCAGGGGCAGCGGCTCCTTTCCCAGCCGCTCCGCCACCGAGCGGAAGCGGTAGTACAGCCAGCACATCAGCTTGATATACAGGTTCTTCAGGGCGCCGTCCGGCTTGCCGGCGTGCTTCTGCTCCGCCAGCAGGGCGCTGATGGCGTCCGAGAGCTCTACCCGCTGCTTCTCGCCCAGCGTGGGCATCCAGCGGGTCAGGGCCGCGCGGATGCTGCCCGCGTCGGTGGCAAAGGCGCCGCCGAGCATCTCATTGTAGTAGGTCAGCTGGGAGTTGTCCGGGTTCGGAAGCCCCTTGTCCAGCACCGCGCCGCTGTTCCGGGCCGCCTCATGGCAGCGCCAGAGCTGCTCCTCCAGGGCCGCGGACCAGCCCGCCACCCGCAGGAAATACACGCAGACCGGGCTGCGCTGCCCCAGGGGTGTCAGCAGGGCCTCCGGTGTTGTCGCGTTTCCTCTTGTAAACATGCCGCCACCTCAGGAATGCTCTTGTCAGGTTCCGTATCTGCCCATCCGGTCGCGCTTCATCACGAAGCCCAAGCCCGCGCCCACGGCGCCGCCGATGATGTGCGTCAGCTCGGACACATTGTTCTGCACCGCGAAGGCCTGATAGGCCTGCTCGCCGATCCACAGCAGCGCCACCAGAATAAAGGTCAGGGGGATCGTGTGCTCCTGCGCGCCGGTGATGGACGCAAGCAGGATAAACGCAAAGACCACACCGCTGGCCCCCAGCAGGCTGGTGCCCGGATTGAAGATCAGGTGCGCCAGGCCCGTCGCCAGGGCCGTGGCCAGGATGACGAACACCGTGTTGGACGTGCCGTACTTCTCCTCGATCATGGGGCCCAGGATCAGGATGAACATCATGTTGTTCAGCAGGTGCGTCCAGTCGGCATGGCCCAGCACGTGGGTGAACAGGCGCACGAGCACCAGCGGGAAAGAGCCCCCGTGGATGCTGAACACCGCGCGGTTGCTTTCGCCGCCCGTGATCAGGCTCACCAGCTGCACCGCCGCGCACAGCAGCACAAAGGTCAGCACCGCCGGCGCGTTATAGTCCAGCCGCAGCCGCGTTTTGCCGTTCGCGGACATGGCCCGGCCTCCTCTCGCAAAATCACCATGAATGAAAAGACGCCATGTTCTCACAGTAAAGTCGGCAAAAGCGGCGCCGCGTTTTCGCGCAGCGCCGCCTGCGCCGTGATTTACACGTTCACGCCGTAAGCCTTGCACAGGGCATAAAGGCCGCCCTGATAGCCGGCGCCGACCGCGTTGAATTTCCACTCGCTGCCGGAGCGGTACAGCTCGCAGACCACCAGGGCGGTCTCGATGGAGAAGTCCTCGCCCAGGTTGTAGCGCAGCTGCTCGGTGCCGACCATGTCGCTGTCGGAAGCGCGGCGGGCCACCCGCACGTAGGCGTTGGACACCTGGCCGAAGTTCTGGCCGCGCTCCGCCGCCTCGTAGATCGTCACGGTGATGGCGATGCGCTCCACGTCGGCGGGCACCTTCGAGAAGTCGATGAACAGGGTCTCGTCGTCGCCGCCGGAGCCGCCCGCGAGGCTGTCGCCGGTGTGGACCACGCACTCGTTGTCGCCGGAGAGGTTGCCGTAGAAGATGAAGTCCTCGTCCTTGCGCACCCGACCGTTGGCGCCCAGCAGGAAGGCGGAGGCGTCCAGGTCAAAGTCGGCGCGGCCGTCGTAGCGGTTGGTGTCCCAGCCCAGGCCGATGAGGGCCAGCTTCATGCCCTTGTCGAGGCTGACTTTCTGTCCTTTGGTGAGGTTGACTGCCATTTTCGTTTTCTCCTTTCGCAATGTGTATATGGATCTGACAAATTGTTTACCGATACAGCGCCAGCAGCTTGTCCAGGCGGCTGGCGTCCTTCACGCCCTTGCCCACGGCGTTGAACTGCCAGCCCTGGCCGTCCCGGTCCAGCTCGCCCACGATCATGCCGGTCATGCCGCTGTAGTCGTCGGTGAGGTTGAAGCGGCAGATCTCGGCGTTGTTGCGCAGGTCGACAATGCGGATGAACGCGTTGCGGATCATGCCGAAGTGCTGGTTGCGGACGTTTGCGTCGTAGATGTTCACGACGAAGACCAGCTTGGCGATGTTGGCGGGAACAGCCTGCAGGTCGATGGTGATCTGCTCGTCGTCGCCCTCGCCGCCGCCGGTGAGGTTGTCGCCGGCGTGCACGATCGCGCCCGAGGCGTGCTGCAGGTTGCCGAAGTAGACGCAGCAGTCCTTCACCGCGTTGCCCACCACCTTGCCGTCCGCGCCGCAGAGGATCACGGAGGCATCGCAGTCGATGTCGGCAGCCTTGGCGGAGAAGAGCGCGGCGAAGAAACCTTTCTTCTGCTCGGCCTCATCCCAGCCCAGGCCCACACGCACCTTGCGCAGGCCGACGCTGCTCTCCTTGACCAGGTTGACCTTTTGTCCTTTGACGAGGTTCACAGCCATGCGTTCTCTCTCCTTTCGATGTTGGCATGATACGGTTTCATTTCGTGGATGAGGTCGCCCTTAAGCCTGCTCCTTCTTCCCCGTGATCATCTTCGCCACGGTGCCCACCACGATCACCAGGATCGCGATGACGATGCAGACCAGCCAGGTGGTGGGGGTCAGGGCGTGGACCTTCAGCACGTCGCCGCCGATGGAGACGAAGACGAACTGGGCCAGGAAGATGATGCCCATGATCAGCAGGAACATCTTGTTCTTGCCGATGTCCTTGAGCACATTCAGGTGCTCCGTGCGGGCATTGAAGCCGTTGAAGGTGATGGCCATCATGAAGGTGGCGAACACTGCGGAGTTCAGCACCACGTTCCGCAGGCCGTCAACGCCGTCCCATGTGGTATGCATGGCGGTCACCGGATAGTTGGCGGCGGTCACGCCCATGAGGTTGGCCAGCGCGGGCACGAAGCGGATGCACAGGCAGGCGGCCGTGATGAACAGCGCGCTCATGACGATCTGAATCAGCATGGACTTGGACACGATGGACGCGTCCCGGGGAATGGGCTTCTCCTTCATGTACTCCTTGAGCGTGGGCTCGGAGCCGAAGGCGATGGCCGCCAGGGTGTCCATGGCCAGGTTGACCAGCAGCAGCTGCACGACGGTCAGGATTTCGTTCTCCCCGAAGAAGGGAGCCAGGAAGCAGGTCAGCACGGCGGCCACGTTGACCGTCAGCTGGAAGATCAGGAACTTGCGGATGGACTTGAACATCGTGCGGCCGTAGAGGATGGCCTTGTCGATGGAGGTAAAGTTGTCGTCGAGGATCGTGATGTCGCCGGCCTCCTTGGCCACCTCGGTGCCGGAGCCCATGGCGA
>CAMKAE010000119.1 GCA_946410395.1 uncultured Clostridia bacterium | reverse complement strand
GCGCCATCAACATCAGCCAGAACACCTCACGCCTCATCGGCTTTGCCGCCAGCCGCGGCAACCAGCGGGCCCTCAACCACCTGCAGGCCCAGGCGGACCTGGCCGAGGCCATGCTGACCCGCATCATCGAAGACCGGCAGAGCAGGCGCCAGGGGGACTTTGTGATCTGTGTGGCGGCAGGCAACAACAATAACAAGCTGTACTATCCAAGCTCCATCGCCGCCTACGGCTACAGCACGGAAGGCGACGGAACGCCAGAGTCCGGCGGCGTGCTGGCCCTGTACAACAATTTCCTGAGCATGATCGACGCGCCGGCCGTCCGGGACCGCATCATCGTAGTGGGCGCCGTGGGCATCGATTACACCCACTCCACCTGGAGCGAAACGAAATATGCCTATACCGGTTTTTCCAACATCGGCGACCGGGTGGACATCGTCGCCCCGGGCAAGGACGTCTATTCCTGCTATGCCGCCGGATATGGCCTGATGGACGGCACCTCCATGGCCACGCCGCACGTGACCGCCTCCGCGGGCCTGCTCTTTGCGGCGCACGCTGGGCTGACCGGCCCGCAGGTGAAGCAGCTGCTGGTCAGCACCACATCCGAGATGTTCTATTACCAGGACGGCCACAGCGGCCTGCTGGACCTGGACGCCGCGCTGACCAAGGTGCTGGGCATTTCGGGCCGGACCCCGGCCAGGCCCCCGAAGCAGACGGACATCGCGCTGGATCTGTGCTTTGTCATCGACACCACCGGCTCCATGGACGACGACATCGACGACGCCCGGAGGAACATGCTCAGCATTCTGGATTCCCTGAAAGAGAAGACGACGAACTACCGGGTCGCCCTGGTGGACTATCGCGATTTCTCTGAGGAAACCGGCGACAGCAGGGACTATCCTGCGGACATCAAGCTGGATTTCACCACCGACAGCGACCGGATCGTGTCCGTGATCAACGATCTGTACGCCGCCGCCGGCGGTGACACCCCCGAAACCGTCTACTCCGCCCTGATGGAGACCCTGAAGCTGGAATGGCGCAGCGACGCCAAGCGCATGATCATCATCATCGGCGACGCGCCGCCCAAGGATCCGGAGCCGATCACCGGCTACACACTGGACTACGTCATGGCCGCGCTCTACAGCAACGCCATCGACGTGGACCTGGAAGCCAGCGACAGCCGCGTCCTCGGGGACAGCACCCGCAGCGCCATCAGCGTCTACTCCATCGTCCCGGGCGGCGACAGCCTCGACGCGTTCCTGAAGCTCTCCGAGGCAACCGGCGGCATGTACACGGGCGTCGGCCGGGCGAGCGAGGTCAGCGACGCCATCATGGAGAGCATCGACGAGATGGAGCTGCTCAACAACGTGATCGCCGATTTCGGAAAGCGCTTCGCCGGCGAATGGGTCGACTTCTATACCGGCGGTGATTTCCGCTTCTCCGCGCCGGTCTCCGGGGAGGGCACCATCGACCTGTACCGGGCCGAGGCGGGGCGGTACGGCTGGCGGATCCCGGCCAGGGACACCACCGGCTACATGACCATCACCACCGGCAATGCCAACGCCGGCATCAGCGGCGTCTGGAGCCGCAATCTGTGGATCATCGTTCCCGCCGCCTCGCTGCTGCTCCTCCTGGGCCTGATCCTGCTGATCCTCCTGCTCGATCAGCGGCGCAAGGCGCGCGGTCCCAAGCCCCGCCCCGAGCGCCAGCCCCGCCCCGAGCGCCAGCCCCGTCCGAGGGTCCACGCCGCGTCCGCGCGCTACGGTACCGACGACGAGCGCTCTGCCTCGCCCGAACAGGGCCGGGTCAAGCAGGCCGCTGCCGGCCCCAACTTCTGCTCGCAGTGCGGCAACGCCCTGCGCCCCAATGCCATCTTCTGTCCCAAGTGCGGGCGAAAGGTTCGCTGAGCGCGCCCGGGGGCGAAAAATCGCTTGCCTTTTTCCCGCGGAGATGGTATACTTTCTCACGCACAATGAACGGGAACGCCCTTTCCGTTCCGCGCACAGAGAGCCGCCGGCGGGTGTGAGGCGGACGCGGAAAAAAGGGCCGCTCGCCCGGGAGTGGCCGGAGAGATCCGGCGGGCGCGCCCGATACAGCGCAGACGAGCGCCTCTCCCACGCGGAGAGGAAGCAGAGTGGTACCGCGGAATGGATTCACGCCGTTCCGTCTTTGCACGACATGCAGGGGCGGAACGGTTTTTCTGCGGAAGGAGGCATTGCCATGACACGACGGATGCCGGCGATCCTGCTGGCGCTGGTTCTGCTGCTGATCGGCCTCGCGCTGCCGGCCGGGGCGGAGGAGACCGCCCGCATCGAACCCTGGGGCACGCCGGAGGAGGCCGCCCGGACCGCCCGGGACATCATGCTGCAGGCATGGAGATCCAATTACGCGGACGACGGCATCGGCGACGGCTATCTGGAAATCCGCAGCATGCGGGTCTTCGCCATCCGGGAGCACCCGGAGGCTTTCCGGTCGGATGGGCAGCCCGTCGAAGGGCTCACCATGTTCGATGACATGGCCTATGTGGTGGAGTTCAGCCTGCTGACCGATTACATGGGCACCGCGCCTTATTACTTCGACTACCGGATCAACGATCACCTGGTCCTGTATCGGGACGGAAGCGCGAAGATGCAGCCCAGCCCGTTCCGCTCGTTCACCTCCCGCTACTACATCAATGACTACACCGGGATCATCGCCTCGGTCACGGACCTTGGGACAGCCCTCAACGGGGTGTGGGACCTGAAATAACCGTCAATCGTGCGAAGTACGATTGATCACCGCGAATGAAAACACGCCGTATTTTCACAGTAAAGGGAATTGAAGCAGCCATGAATGAGCATGAGATCATTCTGTATCAGGCGGAAGACACCAATGTGTGCGTCAGTGTATACTTTGAGGACGAGACGTTCTGGCTGACAACCAAAGCGATGGCAGAATTGTTTGGTGTCGGGACTCCTGCGATTACAAAGCATCTGGGTAATATCTATGATGAAGCGGAGCTGAGCCGGGAGTCAACTTGTTCCAAAAAGGAACAAGTTCAAACGGAGGGCAGCCGGGAAGTCCGGCGCGTTGTGGATTATTACAATCTTGACGCAATCATCGCGGTCGGATACCGGGTGAATTCCAAAAAAGCCACACGGTTCCGCCAATGGGCAACGAAGACATTGAGGACATACATCACCAAAGGGTTTGTGCTCAATGACGAGATGCTGAAAAACGGGAAGCCCTTCGGCAAAGACTATTTTGACGAATTGCTGGAGCGAATCCGGGAAATCCGGGCCAGCGAACGAAGGGCATACCAAAAAATCACAGACGTGTTTGAACAATGCAGCTATGACTATGATAAAAACAGCGAAACGACCAGAGCCTTCTACGCCTTTGTACAGAACAAGCTTCACTATGCCGTGACCGGACAGACGGCGGCTGAAATCATCTTCGACCGCGCCGATGCGCAGAAACCGGCCATGGGGCTCACCACATGGAAGGATGCGCCGGATGGAAAAATCCTGAAACGTGATGTGGTGATTGCAAAGAACTACCTGAATGAGAAGGAGATTTCCCGCCTGAACCGGTTGGTTACCATGTTCATCGATTACGCTGAACTGATGGCGGAGGATGAAGTCCTGATGAGCATGCAGGACTGGGTAGATCAGACCAACCGGTTTCTTTCCAACAACCGCAGGAAAGTCCTTGAAGGAAAAGGTCGCGTATCTCATGAGGATGCCGCGAAAAAAGCGGAAGCAGAGTATGAGATTTTCCGTGTTCGACAGGATCGGGAGTACATCTCGGAGTTTGATCGCCAGACGGAGAAATACCTGAAAGGATAAGGGCATGAACGCAATTCAGCAGCGGGAGGCCGCGCGGCAGTTCTTCTATCGCTGGAAGGACCGCGGGCACGAGGACGAGGACGCGCGCTCCTATTGGATCGAACTCCTGGAGCAGGTCTTTGGCGTGGAGAGAGTGACCCAGCGGCTGGTCTTTGAGAAAAAGGTCATCGGCCGCGACGGCAACACCAAGCGCATCGACGTCTACATCCCCGAGACCCGGGTGCTGATCGAGCAGAAGAGCCTGAACGTCAACCTGGACCTCCCCCAGGCGGGGCACGAGGGGAAGACGCCCTTCGAGCAGGCCCGGATGTACTCCGACTGCCTGCCCCTGGACGAAAAGCCGCGCTGGATCGTCGTGAGCAATTTCCGCGAGATCCGCATCTACAACATGAACGACCGCGTGCCCGCCGACGGGATGAAGCAGCTCACGCTCATCGACCTGCCGGACAAGCTGAACCTGCTGAGCTTTCTGGTCAATCCGGACGTGCGGCAGGCGACCGAGGAGATGGACCTCTCCCTGCGGGCCGGCGAGCTGGTCGGCCGGATCCACGACCGCTTTCTGGAGAAGTACCACGACCCGATGGCCGTGCACACCCAGCGCAGCCTGAACATCCTGTGCGTGCGGCTGGTGTTCTGCCTCTACGCGGAGGACGCCGGGCTCTTCGGCAGCGGCGGGGACGCCTTCAGCCGCTACATCGGCCAGTATGAGCCCAAGGACATCCGCCGCGCGCTGATCGACCTGTTCAAGGTGCTGGACACCCCCTATGACGAGCGGGAGGACCTCTACCTCTCCGACGAGCTGGCGGCCTTCCCCTATGTCAACGGCGGCCTGTTCAAGGACGAGAACATCGTGATCCCGCAGCTCACCCAGCAGCTGAAGGACACCATCCTGGAGTCCGCGGCCTTCGACTGGTCGAAGATCAGCCCCACGATCTTCGGCGCGGTGTTCGAGAGCACGCTGAACCCGGAGACCCGCCGCTCCGGCGGCATGCACTACACCAGCATCGAGAACATCCACAAGGTGATCGATCCGCTGTTCCTCGACGCCCTTCGCGCGGAGCTGGCCGAGATCCGGGCCATTCCCGTGGAGCGGACGAGGGAGGCAAGGCTCCGGGCCTTCCAGGACAAGCTGGCCGGGCTCCGGTTCCTCGACCCCGCGGCCGGCAGCGGCAATTTCCTCACCGAGACCTACCTGTGCCTGCGCCGCCTGGAGAACGAGGTCATCGCCGCCCTGCAGCACGGGCAGATCGTCTTCGGCGAGGCGGTGAATCCCATCCGGGTGAGCATCACCCAGTTCTACGGCATTGAAATCAACGATTTCGCCGTGGCGGTGGCCAAGACCGCCCTGTGGATCGCCGAAAACCAGATGCTCGCCGAGACCCAGGCCATCGTCAACATGACGCTGGATCCCCTGCCGCTCAAGACCCAGGCCGGGATTGTGGAGGGGAACGCGCTGAGGATGGATTGGGAGCGGCTGGTGCCGAAGGAACGGCTGTCGTATATCATGGGGAATCCGCCGTTTGTGGCAAAAACCGGAAGGCAATCAGCCGAGGGACATCATTCGGCTGCCATTATGACAGTCGATCAGAAAGCAGACAAAGAGCTTTTCTTTGGAAAGAATGCTGGGCTACTCGATTATGTATGCTGTTGGTATAAGAAAGCGTCCGAGTATACAAAGGGAACTAACATCGTCAGCGCATTTGTATCCACATCTTCGATTTGCCAAGGACAACAAGTTGAACCACTCTGGTCGGTTCTGCTGAAGGATGGCATTTTCATCAACTTTGCGTATACCAACTTCAAATGGGAAACGGAAGCCAGCAAAGGCGCATATGTATTTGTTGTCATTGTGGGTTTCTCCCATCGTGAAAATGGTTCAGCTGTGCTGTATACAGGAGATGATAAACGCGTTGTCAATATGATTAGTCCTTATCTGATAGAAGGAGCTCCAATTCTGATCTCAACCAGGAACAAACCTATATGTGACGTTCCGGAGATCGGTATCGGTAACAAGCCTATAGATGGCGGTAACTATTTGTTCAAGGAAGCAGAGATGCAGGAGTTCATAAAGATTGAACCCGAATCAAAGAAATACTTCCATGCATGGTATGGCGCTGACGAGTTCATTAACAGTCGTCCCCGTTACTGTTTGTGGTTGGGTGATTGTTCGCCATCAGAATTGCGTAGCATGCCGCATTGCTTAGAGCGTGTACAAGCTGTTAGAAACGACAGATTGGCAAGTCCAAGCCCTGGCACCCAGAGAATCGCTGACAAGCCAACAAGATTCCATGTTGAGAACATGCCAAAGGGTAACTTCATTGTTATCCCAGAGGTTTCTTCTGGAGCAAGGCGGTATATTCCCATTGGGTATATGGATGACAGCGTGATGTGCAGCAATAAAGTTAGATTGATGCCAAACGCCACATTATTCCTTTTTGGAGTCCTAACATCCAATGTACATATGGCATGGATGCGTACGGTTGGTGGATACTTTGGCCCAAGCTATCAATATTCCGTCAATGTTGTCTACAACAACTTCCCCTGGCCCACCCCCACCGAAGCCCAAAAGAAAAAGATCGAGGAAACCGCCCAGGGCATCCTCGATGCCCGGGCGCGCTACCCCGACGCCTCCCTCGCCGACCTCTACGACGAACTGACCATGCCCCCGGACCTGCGCGCCGCGCACCGCGACAACGACCGTGCCGTCATGGACGCCTACGGCATGGACGTGCGCACCACCACCGAAGCCTCCTGCGTGGCGGAGCTGATGCGGAGGTATCGGGAGATGACGGGGTGAAACCCCTCCACCGCTGCGGCGGTCCCCCTCCCCTTTCAGGGGAGGCCAGGGATGATCGCATTTGCAAGTTGCTTGCAAGCGGAAAATGCTGGAAACCGCACAGTTACACCGATTCGCGCGCCTCACCCAACACCCCCAGTCTCCCCTGAAAGGGGAGATGTCGCCGCAGCGACAGAGGGGTTCCACTTCGCTGTGCAGTGGTAAACTAAAACTGGACACAGAGGGGGTAGAAACTGGACACCGAAG
>CAMKAE010000118.1 GCA_946410395.1 uncultured Clostridia bacterium | reverse complement strand
CTGATCATCGGCGGCGGCATGGCCTTCACCTTCCTCAAGGCCAAGGGCTATGAGGTGGGCAACAGCCTGCTGGACGAGACCAAGATCGACTACTGCAAGGACATGATGGCCAAGGCCGAGGCCAAGGGCGTCAAGCTCCTGCTGCCGGTTGACACCGTGTGCGTCAAGGCCTTCCCGGATCCCATCGACGCCCCCATCGACACCTGCGTGGTGGACGCGGACAAGATCCCGGCCGACCTGGAGGGCTGCGACATCGGCCCGAAGACCGCCGAGCTCTTCGGCAACGCCGTGAAGGCTGCCAAGACCGTGGTCTGGAACGGCCCCATGGGTGTGTTTGAGAACCCCACCCTGGCCAAGGGCACCCTGGCTGTGGCGCAGGCCATGGCGGACAGCGAAGCCGTGACCATCATCGGCGGTGGCGACAGCGCGGCGGCCGTTGAGCAGATGGGCCTGGCCGACAAGATGACCCACATCTCCACCGGCGGCGGCGCCTCCCTGGAGTACCTCGAGGGCAAGGTCCTGCCCGGCGTTGCCTGCCTGGACGAGGCCTGATTTCCGGATTGACTGTCCCACGGTTCTTCCCGGGCCGTGGGACTTTTTCAGAGAATA
The DNA here is from genome assembly GCA_946410395.1 of uncultured Clostridia bacterium. Lineage (GTDB taxonomy): Bacteria > Bacillota > Clostridia > Christensenellales > Aristaeellaceae > RUG11272. Next base: position 6,362 of record CAMKAE010000118.1, on the reverse strand, counting down.
AGGACAATTGACTGAACGAAAAGGAGACGATTCCCATGCGCAAAGCCATCATTGCCGGCAACTGGAAGATGAACAAGACCCCTGACGAGGCCAAGAAACTGGTCGAGGAACTCAAGCCCCTGGTGGCGCAAGCCTCCTGCGACGTGGTCGTGTGCGTGCCCGCCGTGGACATTGCCGCCGCGAAGGAAGCAGCCAAGAAGAGCAACATCCATGTGGGCACCCAGAACGTCCACTGGGCCAAGAGCGGTGCCTTTACCGGCGAGCTCTCCGCTGAGATGCTGGTCAAGAGCGGCGTGGAGTACGTCATCATCGGCCACTCCGAGCGCCGGCAGTACTTCGGCGAAACCGACGCCACCGTGAACCAGCGCGTGCTGGCCGCCGTGGCCGCCGGCCTGAAGGTCATCCTCTGCGTCGGCGAGAAGCTGGAAGACCGCCAGGCGGGCTACACCGACGCCCTGGTCGAGTACCAGACCCTGATTGCCCTGACCGGCCTGGACAAGAAGCAGGTCGAGAAGATCGTCATCGCCTACGAGCCCGTCTGGGCCATCGGCACCGGCGTGACCGCCACCGACGAGCAGGCCAACGAGACCATCGGCGTGATCCGCGCCGCCCTGGCCCGCAAGTACGGCAAGGGCACGGCCAACAAGGTCCGCATCCAGTACGGCGGCAGCATGAAGCCCGGCAACGTAAAGGGCCTCATGGCGCAGCCCGAGATCGACGGCGGCCTGATCGGCGGCGCGTCCCTGAAGGCGGAAGACTTCGCGGCGATCGTCAACTACGACAAGTAAGGCCGCACACCCTCTCCAACGCCATCGCGAAATAATTCCGAATTCCGAATTCGTAATTCCGAATTAATACGTAGCTCCCTGATCGGAGGCATCATATGCTATTCATCGGTATCTGCGGTGCCAGCGGCAGCGGGAAGTCCACCCTGGCAGAGTTTCTGCAGGCAAAGCTGGGAGACGAGCACTGCTTCGTACTCCAGCAGGACGCCTACTACATCGACCACCCCATGCTGACCTTTGAAGAGCGGAAACTCCTGAATTACGACGAGCCGGACATCTTCGACCATGACCTGCTGCTCAGCGACATCCGGACCCTGATGGAGGGCAAGCCCATCACCCGCAAGCGCTATGATTACTCCCTGCACCGCCGGGCGGACTCGGACGAGATGATCGCGCCTCGGGACGTGATGATCCTCGAGGGCATCCACTGCTTCCACGATGAGCGGCTGCGGGACCTGATGTACCTGAAGCTCTACATGAAGGTGGAGCCGGACATCTGCCTGCTGCGGCGCATCGAGCGGGACATCAAGGAGCGCGGCCGGGACATCGACGGCATCGCCATGCAGTACCTGACCACGGTCAAGCCGATGTATGACAAGTACATCCGCAACTACATCCAGTATGCGGACGTGATCGTCGCAGGCGGCGGGCGCAATGCCCGGATCGTGGACATCCTGGCAGGATACGTCAAGGACGAGCTGAGCAAGCGCAGTCTCTGAACAACGGCGCGGGGCCTCTGTGCACCGCGCTTTTCTGTATTCACCGTCGCAAGATTTGTCTGTCCCGCGGCGCGATCCGGCATTGCCAAAGCTGCGCCGATTTGCTATAATGACGCTGTCTGAATCACAAGCCTGGAAGCCAGGCGGGACGGAGGAGTATATGCAGATCTATAACAGTCTGACGCGCCGCAAGGAGACCTTCAAGCCGATCCACGAGGGCAAAGTGGGCATCTACGCGTGCGGTCCCACCGTATATAACTATTTCCACATCGGCAACGCCCGGCCGTTCATCACCTTTGACGTGCTGCGCCGCCAACTCGAGCGGGAGGGCTATGAGGTCACCTTCGTGCAGAATTTCACGGACATCGATGACAAGATGATCAACCGGGCCAATGAGCAGGGCATCACGGTGAAGGAGCTCGCGGACCGCTTCATCGGCGAGTACTGGACCGACGCCAAAGCGCTCGGCATCCGTCCCGCCACGGTGCATCCCCGGGCCACGGAACACATGCAGCAGATCATCGCCCTCATTCAGCGCCTTGTGGACAACGGCCATGCCTATCCGGGCAAAAACGGGGACGTCTATTACCGGGTGTCCGCGTTCAGCGGTTACGGCAAGCTCTCCGGACAGAACATGGAGGACCGGGAGATGGGCGCTTCCGAGCGTCTGGACGTGGAAACCGACAAGGAGAACCCTGCCGATTTCGTGCTCTGGAAGGCGCAAAAGCCCGGCGAGCCCGCCTGGGAGAGCCCCTGGGGCATGGGCAGGCCCGGCTGGCACATCGAGTGCTCCGCCATGTCCATGACCTATCTGGGGGACACCTTCGACATCCACTGCGGCGGCAAGGACCTGCTCTTCCCGCATCATGAGAACGAGATCGCCCAGAGCGAAGGCGCGACGGGCCACCCCTATGTGCACTACTGGATGCACAACGGCTTCATCAACGTCGACGGCGAAAAGATGTCCAAGTCCCTGGGGAACTTCTGGACCGTGCGCGACATCTCCAAGGAGTTTGACCTTGAGGCGGTCCGGATGTTCATGCTCTCCGCGCACTATCGCAGCCCGATCAATTTCTCGCACGAGCAGATCAGCGAGGCAAGGACCTCCCTGCAGCGCATGTACACGGCCCGCGACCGGATGCGTGACCTGCTCACGAAGGCGCCGGACAGCGCGCTGACGGCGGACGAGCAGGCCCTGCTGGAGCGCGTGAAGGAACACGAGCGGCGCTTCGACGAGAGCATGGACGACGACCTCAACACTGCCGCCGCCATCAGCGCGATCTTTGAGCTGGTCCGGGACGCCAACGCGCACCTGGATCAGCACAGCAGCAGGGCTGCCGTACAGGCGGTGCTGGACAGCTTTACCGCACTGACGGGCGTGCTGGGCTTTGCGCAGAAGGACAAGCTCTCCGACCCGACGGAGCAGCCGATCCCGGAAGAGATCATGCAGATGGCGCAGGAGCGTGCGGAGGCACGCAAGGCGAAGGACTGGAAGCGCTCCGATGAGCTGCGCGACGCCATCAAGGCGGCTGGCTACATCCTGGAGGACACACCCCAGGGCCAGAAGGTCCGCAAAGCCACATGAGACGGCACTTGCGCCTTGCGCTCTGCACCGCGCTGGCGCTGTGCGCGGTCGGACTTGCGGCGGCCGGGCTGTCGGGAAGCAAACCGGCTGTTCAGCCAGCTGCCTTTACCGCCACCGGGAGGGAGGCCGCGCCTGCCGGAGCGGTTCCGCTTCCGCACGGCACCATTGACATCAACAGCGGCGACCTGTATGAACTGACCGAACTGCCGCGAGTGGGCGAGGTCATCGGACAGGCCATCATCGACAATCGGGAGGCATACGGACCGTTCCGCTATCCCGAGGACCTGCTCAGCGTCCGTGGCATCGGCGAAAAGACGCTGGAGGGCTTCCGGGACATGCTGGATCTCTCCGCGCCGTGACGGCAGCAATTCGGAAAGGAGGCGCGGCATGGCATATCAAGCGCTTTATCGGCAATGGCGGCCGATGAACTTTTCCGAGATGGTCGGACAGGAACTGGTGGTGACCGCACTCCGGAACCAGGTTCAGTCCGGCCGGATCGCGCACGCCTACCTGTTCTGCGGCAGCCGGGGCACCGGCAAAACGTCCACCGCCAAGATCCTGGCCCGGGCCGTGAACTGCGAAAACCCGCAGGACGGCGACGCCTGCGGCGAATGCGAGAGCTGCCGCCGCCTTCAGAGCGATTCCAGCTTCGATCTGCTGGAGTACGACGCGGCGTCCAACTCCAAGGTGGACGACATGCGGGAGATCCTGGAGACGGTCCAGTATCCGCCGCAGTTCGGCCGCTACAAGGTCTACATCATCGACGAGGTGCACATGCTCAGCGCCAACGCCTTCAACGCGCTGCTGAAGACGCTGGAGGAGCCGCCGGGACACATGCTGTTCGTGCTCGCCACCACAGAGCCCCACAAGGTTCCCGCCACCATTCTCAGCCGCTGCCAGCGCTATGACTTCGGCCGCATCCCGGCGGAAAAGATCGCCGGCAGGCTGCGGGAGGCCGTGGCCGGCGCCGGCGTGGAGGCGACCGATGGCGCCCTGCAGCGGATCGCCCGGGCAGCCGAGGGCGGGATGCGGGATGCGCTCTCCATCCTGGACATGTGCATCGGCTACGGACAGACCGTCGACGAAGAGCTGGTCCGGCGGGTGCTGGGTGCAAGCGACCGGTCCTTCCTGTTCCGCTTTGCGGAGGCGCTGGCCAACGAGGATCCCGCTACCGTGCTGGCCCTGATAGACGAGCTGATGCGGGAGGGGCGTGAACCCGCCGTCTTTGCCCGCGAGATCGCAGGTCATCTGCGGAACCTCCTGATCGCAAAGAACTGTCCGGACGAGTTCCCGCGCCTGATGGAGCTGACCGCGGAGGACGCGGCGGAGTACATCGGTCAGGCGGAGGCACTGTCCGGCACGAGGCTCATGAGCATGATCGACCTGTTCATGGCCGTGGATTCCCAGCTGCGTTTTGCAGCCTCGCCGCGGATCGCGCTGGAGAGCGCCGCGCTGCACGCCTGCCTACGGACGGGGGAGGAGGACACAGCGGCCCTAGTTGAGCGGGTGGCAGAGCTGGAGAAAAAGCTGGCCGTACTGCAGGAACGCATCGCCTCGGGAACCGTCACGGTGCAGAAAGCCGAGCCTAGGCAGGCCCCCGCGGCACCCCGGGAAGACAATAAGCCCAAGCCCGTCGGCGACAAGGATATGCTGAAAATATGGAAAGATGCCATGGGCATCCTGGCCAAGTCCAGCCCCGGAGCTTTCGGCTTTCTCAGTGCCGGCCGCCTCGCGGACGCGCAGAACGGGCGCTTCACCTGGGAACCCAAGGAAAACGCAAACCCTTTCTCCGCGGAGTATCTGCGCCGCCCGGAGCAGCACGCAATGATCGAGAAAGCGCTGGCCGAGGCAGCCGGGGCAGAGTGCGTCTTTGTCATCGGGGAGCGCAGTGCTGCGGCGCAGCCCACCCGTCCGGACGACGGACTCAAGGAAATCTACGAAACCTTCGGCGCGGGAAATGTGATTGTTCAGGAAAACTGATTAAAATGAACGGAGGACGACACGGATGAGCATTCAGGAGGCAATCCGCACGGGCAAAACTTTTCTCGGCATTGAGTTCGGCTCCACCCGGATCAAGGCGGTGCTGATCGGAGATGACCATCAGGTCATCGCGTCCGGCGGCCACACCTGGCAGGACCGCCTGGAAAACGGCGTGTGGACCTACTCCCTCGACGCGATCCACGCAGGCCTTCAGGACTGCTATCGGCAGTTGAAGACTGATGTGAAGTCCCGGTACGGGGAGACGCTGACCACCTTCGACGGCATCGGACTGAGCGCCATGATGCACGGCTACCTGGCCTTCGACAGTGAAATGCGCCTGCTGACGCCCTTCCGCACCTGGCGCAACACCATCACCGGCGAAGCGGCGGCGCAGCTGACGGAGCTGATGCAGTTCAACATTCCCCAGCGCTGGTCCATCGCCCACCTGCACCAGGCAGTTCTCAACGGAGAGGCGCACCTGAAGGATCTGGCTTTCTTCACCACGCTGGCCGGTTACGCGCATTGGCTGCTGACCGGGGAGAAGGTGCTGGGCGTCGGCGACGCAGCGGGCATGTTCCCCATTGACAGCGTCAGTTGCGATTGGGATGCCGAAAAGCTTGCGCAGTACGAGGCCCTGGTGGCGGACAAGGGCTATCCCTGGAAGCTCAGCGGCATTCTGCCCAAAGTCCTGCCCGCGGGTGCTCCCGCCGGCACGCTGACGGCGAAGGGCGCTGCCTTCCTGGACCCAGACGGCGATTTGAAGCCCGGCGCCGCGCTCTGCCCGCCCGAAGGCGATGCGGGTACCGGCATGGTGGCAACCAACAGCGTCGCGGCCCGCACGGGCAATGTGTCCGCCGGAACATCCGTGTTCGCCATGATCGTGCTGGAGAAGCCCCTGAGCAAGCTCCACACGGAGATCGACATGGTCACGACGCCGACCGGCAAGCCGGTGGCCATGGTCCACTGCAACACCTGCACCTCCGACCTGAACGCCTGGGTCCGGATGCTGGCCGATACGCTGGCGCGCTTTGGCTGCAAGCCGGACATGGACGAGGTGTATACCAGCCTCTTCAAGGCCGCGCTGGAGGGAGACCCCGACTGCGGCGGGCTGGCTGCCTACAACTATTACTCCGGCGAGCCGGTCACCGGCACCGATGACGGTGTGCCGATGCTTGCACGCCGCCCGGATCTGCCGCTGACCCTGCCCAACTTTATGCGCGCGCAGATTTACTCCGCGCTGGCAACCCTCTCCATCGGCATGGAGACGCTGACGGAGGAGGAAAAGGTCGGCAT